>JAQGHT010000385.1 GCA_028291565.1 Planctomycetaceae bacterium
GACGGCGAAGCACTCTTTTAGTCCCCGCCGGCTGATCGAATTGCCGGGAATTCATGCCGCGCCCAATGATGTGCGGTCCGTAAGGCGAACTGAAACGATCACTCCAGTATAAATAAGCGAGCGACGCAATTCTCTCTCAAATCAATTCGCATGGAGGGATATGCCTCCATTTCGGGTTCGAGAGGGGCAATCCAAGCGGTTAATCGCCTGGTAAAAGTCAGTGGAAGAAGAAGATTTTAGCCACAGATCAAACACAGATGGAACACAGATTTTCTTTCCAGATCTCGATCAAGCAGGACGGACATTCCTGTCCGTCACACGCTCCGTCCCGTTAACGCACATCTGATGCAGAACAATTGATTTGGGATAGACTGCCACATTGCCGACGACGTCGTTTGTTAAAAATCAAATCGTTCTCGAAACTTTTCGCCAATCCCCCGCGGCTTTTCTGGTTCCACTCAAGCTCTCTGAGTATTTCACCACGGATCGACACGGATGAAACACGGATCAGAGAAATAGGCCGCAGCCGAAGTTATCAGCGAATCAGACGGCTTGGAGAATTCTGATTCGTACGTTGTAGAAACGTCTGCACTTCTCATTTCGAATCCGTGTTTCATCTGTGTGGATCTGTGGCTGATACCGCATTTTTGCTTATTGAATCGGTTTGACGGCGTGCCTGCTTTCAAGTTGATCAGACATTACTTAAGTGACTCATCAAACTCCCAATGGTATACCGCGCAAGGTCAAGAATGAGACGTTTGATCGCGTGAAAAAGACGCATTCGTGGCCGCGAACAGCATGACGCACGTGAAGGGGCACAATTTCAAACCCGGGGTGGCCATACGACGGTCGATCACGGCATGTGAACCGCCTGCCGAACCATCAACTCGAGTTCTTGACGAATTGGAGTCCGGATCGAACCGTTGAGTCGTTCCAGGGATCTCTGGACCTCTGAGGTGCGGTAGGGATTTACCTGATTGCCGGACGGTGCCAGGCGGTTGACGATTTCCTGAGCTCGATCATGTTTCTTCAGCGCAATCAGAGTCGCGATTCGCCAATACTTGAAGTCCATTCGATTCGGATCTTCTTGGGACGCCAGGGTGAAACTGGTCAGAGACTTTTCGTAGTCCTGTTTGAGAAAGGCGTCCATTCCCACTTGAAAATTCCCCGCCGCAGTCTCTTTCGCGGGGGCGTGGAGTACCATGCCATCCGAATTGTTGCTGGTGTCTCGGAGTATAATCGCGTCGATTGTCAAATTAACCTTCTTCGAGGATCCCTGGTCCGCATTCCGGATTTCGGGCCACCATTTGTCGTTGCAGAGTGCGATTAGAATCTGGACCTGAGCTGTGTTGAGTGCCGTTCCTGTCAGTTTTAAATACAACTTGATTTTATCGTCTGACTGGTCTTGGGAATCAGCAGGTTCCTTGGCCGGTACACCCGCGCCGGTTGTTGTCGCCTTCGCTGTGGCCGGTTTCGGACTCGACTGTCCCGTAGCATTGCGATTTGAAAAGCTGATTTCGTGGACTCGAATGCCCAGGAGATGCGGATTGTCCTCGGTTTGAATCTGAATTTTCTTTAACAAGGCCGTGACCGGAAGTTTTTCGGGTTTGGTGCCAATCAAGACGGTGTTCGAGTTGTCAAATTGACGCACCAGATTTCGCAATTCCGTTTCTTGCTTGCTGCCGATTGAGCTGTCGGAATCGACGATCAGAATCACCTGTAAGCTTTTCTGCAACTCGCCTTCACGTTCTGCTTTGACGAGTGCCCAACTCCCTTTGAGTTCGGGATTCTTCTGAATGGCTTTGAGCAATTGTGATCGCAAATGACTTTCTTGGGGTGGCGCAGCGCCAGGGGTTTTCGGAGGGACGACCAGGCCATCATCGCCCCCGGTTGAATTTGCGGGAGGGGCCGTATCGATGACCGTTGAGGCTGCCAACGGGGCACCTGCGACTTCAGGCCACCATTTTTCATTGCACAGTTTTCGCAAAATCTCCAGCTGATCTCTGTTTTGCAGGCTGCCGTTCAATCTCAGGGATAATTTTCCTTCTGCGTTTCTGCTGGAATTGAACGTTGCGTCACGCACCTGGACGCCGGTCAGCAGCGGATCTTTCCTGGCCTCAGTTCCGATCTTCGCCAGCAGGGCCTGTACGGGGAGTTTCAAGGTCGGACCGAAGGCGCTGAATTTTGCTCCAGCATATTCCCGAACGCGTTCTCGGAGCAGCTTATCTTGCTGACTTCCGAGCTTGTCGTCAGCATCGATCACAAGATCGACCCTTAAGCCCTTTTCGGCTTCGACAATCACCTTGGCCCAACTGCCACGCAGTTCCTTATTTTGCCGGATTTCTTTGCTGAGTGATCCCCGCAACTTGGCCTCGTCAACATTGGGCTGAGCGTCGGCAGGGATTTGATTCGCATCCTGCAATGCTGCGATTGGACGGACAGGACAAACCAGAATCGCCGCCCAACAAATGGCACTCGCCGTCAAATTGAACCTGCCGCGTGACATTTCCTGGTGCTCCTGAAAAGACAAATAGTTGATCCAGCTGATTCACGACATCATACAAATTCAATGCACCTTTTACCGCCTTCTTGGTGGAGGTGGTGGCGGGGGCGGAATTTTTCGTGGCGACTGCGGCTGCTTGCTGGATTCCGGAGTGGTATTGGGGATCGAGGCTGATTCGCTCTGAGTCTGCGGGGCGGCCCCCGAACATTCCATTGTCTGTTGAGTTGATTCCAGCGGCACTTGTCCTGTTGCCGGCGTCTCCGTTGCCGGCGTCTCCGTTGCCGGCGTCTCTGTTGCCGCTGGGGACGGCGCGGGCTGTTCGGGCGCCAATGGTGGAATCGGCCGCTGGACCGCTGCCCGTTTTGACGGTGGGGGAGGTGGCGGTGCGGGAGTTACGATGCGTCGGGTTGTGGTACTCGCTTTAGTCGTGGTGTTTCCCGATTTCAGGCAGACTTCGGCCCGTCCGACGGTCTGTTTTTCACCAACGACCATTTCGCGTTTCTGGCGGGTGACCATGTCTTCGCAGATGACTTTTCCCTGTTCGACCCAGTAGCGGAACGCAATGTCTGGCGCACTTCCGACGTAGATCGTGCAGGCGGCCGCTTTGCTGCCCAGGCTGACGGGTTCGGCGCCCAGGGTGACGGCTCGGATTTCGCGTCCTCCGTATCCGACTTCCAGCCAGACACGGCGGAAGGCGCGTTCCACGAGGGCGACCATCAGTCCGATGAAGAACCCGAGGATCGCGGCACCCAGCAGGC
>JAQGHT010000390.1 GCA_028291565.1 Planctomycetaceae bacterium
CTTTAACTCCTTTTGCGTGTGTCTGTGAGGAATCCGCCCCTAACGCTTTGCCCGCAGCATCGCCTTTTTGGACCAATGCGAGGGGAGGCTCACGTTGCGGTATGATCGCGCTGCATCTCCCCAGCCAATAAGCCGGTTGCAGATGCATGCTTCAATTCGATCGCGCGGCGGCGCAACACACGCAAACCGCGTTTTGCTAGGATCAAACTGAAATGTAGAGTGGGGAATTGAGAAAGTGCCTGTAAGCCAGCCTTCGGCATAGCCAGCCGCCAGAGCTCCAGCGGCCGTCGTCAGATAACCCACTGTGTGCAACTGGCGAGTCTGTTGCCGCCAATATTGGTCAGGATCATCGCCGCGTGCGGCAGCTTGTTCGGCATCATGCTGGCGCGAAATTCGTTCCTCGTCAGTCATCAGTTCAATTGCCAATTCGGCAGAGTTCACCCGCCCTCCACAGTATGCGCAGGGATGCTCGGGGCTGAACACGTTGAAATCAACAACTTGCTCGGTTACCTTCCCGGCGGTACCAGCCATGCGCACCCCGACGTCGATCGACGGCAGGATGAAGTGCTGAGCGAAATCGCTTTCAGCGACTCGTGCGTGTTGTGAGTCCACGCAACCAAGCAATAAGTTGCAGCGAATCAATTCATCGATCACGTTTTCATGGAGGATATTCCCGGCAAATGTCGTCACCCGTGCAGACGGGTTGATGTCGAGAATCATCTCCCGCATCAGGTCGACCTTGAACGGGTAGCCTGGGCCTTGCACATGACTAAATCGAGACCCATGAACCCGTTCGAGATTTGAAGGGCTAAGCTTTTCGGGATCAACAAGCACGAATTCGCCGACCCGTGCACGAGCGAGTACTTCAATTGTCGGTGACCCGGTCCCGCTACAACCAATGACGCCGACCACCGCCGACTCAAGTCGTCGCAAAGAAGCGCTTCCCATCAATGATGCCAGACGCTCAGCAGTTGCCTCGCTTTCGATTATATAATCATTGGAAGAAACGTTCAGTATCTCACTTTGGTCACGATCGATTTTGGGGCCAACGGTGATCAACTCCGCCACCGGCAACCATTGGCCCCGGTCATACACCCGACCCGAGAAGGTAAACCCCTTCTCGTCGCTGCGTTGGAAGATCAGACTGCAGTATGGTGCTCTGCAGGTAAAGCTGCCGAATTCGCGTCCGAAGTAACCGTCCATGTCATCATCGAGCGGACTCGGCCAAGTCCCATAACCCGCAGGATGTGAATGAATTACGCCAATACCGAGACCTTGCGCATCACACGCAGCCCGGAACGCTCGTCGGCTGTACTGCTCCCGAAACGTGGTCATGCCGGTCTGTCGGTCCAGATCTCCGGGTTCGGGCCAAAGACCATCAACGTAGAAGATGGCGACACCCCACGGTGTGCGTCGCCATCCAAATCGAAAGAAGCTTCCCCATTCGCGATGCGGGTATCGCTGAAACAGGTGCTTCTCCATCCGCTCTCGGTCGCCACTGCAGATACGCACGATCGATTGGGCGCCATCGGCAGTCAAAGGGATCGCTTCTACTTCTACTTCTGGTTGCTGAGCCACGAAATTAACTCCCCGAGATAAGTGTGAAAGCCGTGGACCGTTGGATTCCATGCCGGAGCGCCACCACCATTGTGGGGGTGGTAACTGACCTGCCGCCACGTGCGGCCCAGTGCGACGATGCGCGGTTCCTGCGCCTCGCCCTTTACCTTGCCGAAGAGCGGCGAATCGTTCGTCAGGTATGCCAGGTCAATCATTTGCCCCGGATACCCGCTAGGAATCGGCACTAATACATCAGTCGTTGTAACTTCAATGCCACGACGGGCACGGAGCCCGTGGTAGACAATCGCATTCACTGGGGCTTCGACAAAGGTCATCTGCTGACCACCGCTTCGCAGGACTGATAGCTCACGATCGATACGAGACTGCTCATATCCGCCGGTGACCTCCTTGCGAACGACCTCAAACGATTCACACCCTTTGATATGCACCGTTTCGGTAAGCGAAACTTCACGGCTGTTGTCGCTCAGAAAAACCACCCGAGTTTCGGAGGGCTTGTCGGGGTAGACTAGGGTTGCAATTGCAAGCCCGGTCATGCTCGACTCCACCCCTTCATGCTCAGTGAAGACGCGGGCATTGACTGTGATCTTGAGTCCAGATTCGAACTGCCGAGAATAAAAGACCGGCCCGTCAACGAACTTGACGGTCGCATCGAGCGCCACGCTATGGTCGTGAGATCCCTCAAAATCACGCACCAGTTGAGTATGGAGTGCGAGGCCAAACAGCTCAAGCAGCATCTTGCCGTTTTGCTCGCCCCGTGTCGTGATCTCGGCGCGGTCGTCCACAATAAATGCGAGCTTTGCCGCATCGTGACACGGGTTGGCAGGCTGCACTTCACACCGTTTTAGCCGGTAGAATACGTTGCCATGGGCAAGATCAACCTGATCTTCGTCTCGTAGCACGACATCGTTTGGCGAATTGTGATCGCGCACCAACACGAAGTCATCGGGCACCGATGCCTGCGCCTTGATCACCGAGGCCGAGACCACGCGACGGGGAGCTGCGATGACGAGATCGTCCACCACCGCACCCCATTTCGCCGCGTTCTCGCAGCCTCCTTGGCATGTTTCAATCTTCGTAGCTTCCATTTTCCATCGCTCCATTAGTTGAGTCCAAGCGGTGGCCCGTGAGCAAACCGCCCACCGAGCTTCATGCTCTCTGTGCTTATTATATGCAGCTTGCTAAGCTTGTCACGCACGCATTTAGCAAGCTGCTTGCGATTCTTTGCAAACATGGTAGAATTCATGGAAAGAAGACTTGGAGGTGAACCATGGCCAAGAAGAAATCCGCTTCATCCAGCCAATCCGAAGCGGCAGCTCCCGCAGATATTCAGACACTCGGCGAGTACCTTGCGGCGATTCGGGGTGTCAGGCGGATGACGCTCCGTGAAGTAGAAGAAGCAACGGGAAACGAAGTCTCAAACGCGTATCTTTCCCAGCTCGAAAAAAACAAAATTACCCGTCCATCACCGAACATCCTGCATGCGCTCGCTCAGGTCTATGTAATTCCGTACGATACATTGATGGAGAAGGCTGGCTACATTTCCCCATCAAGTTCAGTCCCTGACGCACTGCGATCAGGCGCGGCTGTCAGGCACGGTCGCGCCGCAACATTTACAGATGCGAACCTGACACCGGAAGAAGAAGCAAGTTTGCTTGAGTATTTGGCGTTCCTGCGCACAAGGAGGGGCAAAGATGGGAAAACCTGATGACTATTCGCTTTCCAATTCCAAACGACTTTTAATTCGACGTCATGCAGAGAAGGCACTGCAGGATGCAGACGCTCTCGGTTGCTTTCCTACGCCAATCGCAGCCGTGATGGACGCTGCAAAAGTCGTTGTCTCTGAGCAACCGCTCATCGACGAAGATTTTCTTGCAAAACTTCGAAGGAAGTCGCACGAAGCTGGAAAATCCTTGCTCCGAGCTTTGGAGAAAGTGCTTGGCGTCCTGCATGTTGCAGCGAGAATCATCTATCTCGATCAGACTATCCATATTGCAAAACGCACGTTTCTCAAGCTGCATGAGACCGGCCACGCGGTGCTTCCTTGGCAACGCGACATTTTTGTCGTCACGGAGGACTGCGAAAAAACGCTCGCCCCGGAAGTCGCCGAGCAGTTTGAACGCGAAGCCAGTGCGTTCGCTGCGGACGTACTGTTTCAGCTAGATTCGTTCACCGAAGAAGCCCATCAATCTCCGTTTAACATCCTTGTCCCGGTCAAGCTCGCCAAACGCTATGGCGCCTCGATCTACATGTCGGTCAGACGCTATGTGACGACACATCACCGTGCCTGCGCGGTCTTGGTGCTTGAACCACCGATTGCGTGTGAGCGCCGAGGGTTCGTTTCAAACTATCGCAGGTTTGTCGCCTCTCCTGAGTTCCAGCGACAGTTTGGCACATTGAACTGGCCGGAGTCATACGGACCTGATGACGAGATCGGGGCTGCAGTACCAATCGGTGGTCGCAAGATGTCAGGGTCACGGGAAATCGCACTTGTTGATCGCAACGGGACCCGTCATCGCTGCATGGCGGAAGCGTTTACACAAGGGCATCAGGTTTTTATCCTGATTCATGCGGTTGCAACTCTCACAAGCTCCAATATATTCATACCGTGAATGTGGCGAGGCTCGCACGGAATTCACATTTGAATCTCCATGTTTAATCGCCCTGAAACTTGCTTTCGAGTTCGCTGACAATTTTCGTTGGCGAAACACCCGTCGCGCGGCAAATTCGGAACGCATCTGCAAAGTCGGCGACTTCAAATCCCGTTTGAACATCGAGACGTAACTTCGGTCGACACCGGCTTTGAATGCCAGGTCTTCCTGTGCCATGCCTGCTGCGATGCGAGCGGATTTCAAAAGTTCTCCCAACATTCTGCGAGCGTAGTTGACCTCGGCTAAGGAGCCTGCAGACTATAGTCCACGGAAGCTGACATGGGACATTTCCAAGGTACTCGGTGGAGATCAAAATGGGGCTTTGGGGGTTCATTTTCGGGAAAGGAAATCGAGCGAGCGCGGTGGAACCAATGGTCGCCCTCCGTCATCGGGAAAAATCTGATCAGCCCTGTGAACGGTTATGGAACGTGCATTTCTTGTGAAGGAATTGGCTCTCGACGGCTTCAATGCGGTACGTGAGAGGGAACCGGAGCACATTCATCGCAATGCCAGCAATCCAACGGCGACGGGCTGCATGAGCGGCCAGCACTCCCATGTTTTCGTTGTACGGGGACCAGCTCTTCATGGAATAAGCCGTGTGCGAAATGCGATGGATGGGACACTTCAAGCCAACCCTCCCTCAGCCCTGCCGGAGTTGCAAGGCTAATGGAACTGAAGTGGTCGTCGATGCGAAGACAGTGGGGTCTTCATCGTCAAGTGTAAGAAGTATGACGGTTCGGGCTGGTTCAAATTCAAGAATTGAGGCAACGTCGTGGGACGAAGGACAAAGAAAGCAGGAGTATACACCGGCCTATTCGGTGAGAAGCACATCGAAACGTGTTGGGGCTCGGAATCCGGCTGCGGCGGAATGTTCGCCGCAATTTCTTCATTTACTTGCTGCTTGTTGGCTGCTCGTAGAGGTCGAACGACAGTTGACGGCTTTAAGCTTTTCGATTGAAAGGGAACTTCGCTGTGCCACATTTAGTCTTCAATTTACTTACATTGTCAAGGATTGAAATGATTCGCAGTAGGAGAACAAAAAGCGGCATCGGCTACAGGCAAGTGGTAACGAGGACCTATCCACAACGAGCAAAAGCAGCAATTTCATCTAAATTCCAGCAGTTTTTGCGTCATATTATATGAAAGCCCGGCATAGCATTCAGAGAATCGAAAGCCGGCGATGAAGACTCGTTTTCGATCGCGTATTTTCAATGGAAGCCATCTTTTTATTGGAGAATTCATGTCGCACATCGTCGCCGTCCAAACACAAGTCCGAGATCCTGCAGCCATCTCGCGTGCGGTGCTTACCTTTGCACTTGCCTGAACCAGATTTTCGACCATCGCGCTGTTCAATACGATCGTCACCGGTTGGAAAGCTTCCTCCAAAGGTCAGTGATCAGATGGAACAAACGGCCTGCATTCGGGACATTTTTCGGCACCGGAGCGAGCTGTTAGCGGAGGATGAAGCAATCCAGGCGATGGAAAAAATAACGGGAGAACTGAATCGAGGCTATGCACTATTGGGTATTGCCGACGGTCGACTGATTCCCAGCAAAAAGTGAACTTTGCCGATCTAGACAACTGACTATTCAAGATCAGCGGAGAACGTATGTTACGAACGGCTTTTGTTTCTGTGGATCAAAAACCGTTCTTTTTTGTATCGCTATTCAAGACTGTAGAACGGGCTCGACGTGGGTTTCGATGATTTGGTTACTGTCAATGCAACAAGATGCATCAGGAAAGTTAAGGAACCTAAAGCAGCCATAGGGCTCAATGACGCGTTTGGTTGTATTGAGCCTGCAGGGATGCGACAATTTTGCTTGAAACCGGTAAGAGGTGGATTTGCAAATGCACTTTTTGTGTTCAAATCCCACCGAAATGGACCATCATTAGTTGAACATGAATTCCGTCGAAAATGATCCCCAGACATCCGCATAGCATCCGTCCAATTGAAGGCATCAGCGAATTCCGCATACCGGATTCCTGGCAGAATGCGGCCGTACTAGAGAATGGCGTTTACTTCATCATTCCAAGTAAGCTGTTGGACTCTGTTGTTCGCGAAGTCAGTCTTGAACGTTTCGCAACGGCGGATCTCGAGCGAGAATTGGAGATCGCGAAAGCGGCAGGTGACGGTTTTGGCAACGTCGCGATTTGGAATGGAGTTTTTGTATCCTATCCGGACTTGGGACCATTGGCGCCGATTAAGTTGGATGCTGACGCGGCAAAGATTCTGGGAATAAATCCACAAAAGGCAGGCCATTTGGCTCGAGTGGCGACAGAGAGGCTCAAGGCTGTGAATTGCCCGCGCCGTGCCTATCTCGGGTGGTTACTTACCCAACGAATGTTTCTCGATGAACATGATTCCTTGCTCGGAAGTCACGGATCTTTCATCCAACAAAACGGGTTTCCGAAACCTTCTTTCTTCCCGGCGAAGATTAAGGACAGGGTTGAATCGACTGAGGCAAATTGGATCCAAGCTTACAGTCACTTTTGCGGTCGCTGGCGTCTTCAATCGCTAGCTTTACCCTATTTGCCGATACCGCTACCAATGCTGATTCCAAATGTCTTTTCTTCGACTGGGATCGAAAATGCTGAAGGAACACTCTCCGCATCGATCCCGGACATTTATCCGACAGGCGGTCAAGGGCTTCTCAGCGAAACATTCGAAGACGCGCTCCGCGGCAGAGGGAGGCCGGATCACTTAAATGGCTGGTTCAAGATCGTAACGAAATCGAACGCGGCCAAGAATGTGATTCCAGTTTATGACCGATGGTTCAG
>JAQGHT010000417.1 GCA_028291565.1 Planctomycetaceae bacterium
GGAACTGGAACGCATTTGTCTGAAAGCCATCTCCAAACGCGTCACGGATCGATACACGACCGGCCGCGACATGGCGGACGATCTACGACATTTCCTGGGATTGCAATCGGAGAAATCCGAGAACGAGACGCCTGCGGTTCACGAAGTGAAAACGAGCGAGCCGGAAATCGCCGTGACTCGTGGGCCTCAGGAAGACTCAAGCCGGTGGCCGTTAAAGATCGTGCCGAAGGGACTGCGTTCCTTCGACGCCCACGATTCTGATTTCTTCCTGAAACTTTTGCCGGGGCCACGGGATCGGGATGGTCTTCCAGAAAGCATCCGGTTTTGGAAAAATCGCATCGAATCTTCCGACGCGGATCACACGTTTTCCGTCGGGCTGATGTATGGGCCGTCGGGATGTGGCAAGTCGTCACTGATGAAAGCAGGATTATTGCCGCGACTCTCGCCGCTGATCACCGTAGTCTATATTGAAGCATCCACCGTGGAGACAGAATCCCGCATCCTCAGGGGATTACGAGCGCGCATCACTGGACTGCCACCGAATTTGAGTCTGATCGAATCTGTCGTCGCGCTGCGCAGAGGACTTTTTCTGGCTCCTGAACAGCAGGTGCTCATCGTCCTCGATCAGTTTGAGCAATGGCTGCACGTCCGGCGCGAACAGCAGGGAACGGAACTCGTCTCGGCCCTGCGGCAATGCGATGGCAAACGACTGCAGTGCATCCTCATGGTCCGCGATGACTTCTGGATGGCGACGACCCGGTTCATGCACGAGCTCGAGATTCGTCTGCTCGAAGGTCAAAACTCTGACGCGGTTGATCTGTTCGATCTCGAACATGCCCAAAAAGTTTTGGCGGCCTTTGGCCTCGCTTTTGGCAGGCTCCCGGAAAACGCCGCCGAAATCAGCCACGATCAAACACGATTTCTCGAACAATCGGTAGCCGGCCTGGCACATGAAGGCAAAGTCATTTGCGTGCGGCTGGCGCTGTTTGCCGAAATGGTGAAGAATAAGCCCTGGACACCAGCGACTCTCAAAACCGTGGGAGGCACCGAGGGGGTTGGTGTTGCGTTTCTCGAGGAGACGTTCAGCGCGCCCGCCGCGCCTCCCGAGCGTCGATATCACCAGAAAGCGGCCAAGGCCGTCTTGAAAGCCCTCTTGCCGGACGCGGGCACGGATATCAAAGGTCAGATGAGGCCTCGGTCGGAATTGCTCAAGGCGGCCAATTATACGCATCGGCCTCAGGATTTCGATGACTTGCTGCACATGCTCGACAGTGAAATCCGTCTCATTACGCCTGTCGACCTGGAAGAGAGTAGCGATGCCGAAGAATCCGCATCGAACAGACAGGCGGGGCAGACCTGCTATCAACTCACTCACGACTACCTGACACCTTCTTTACGCAACTGGCTGTCTCGAAAGCAGCGGGAAACAATGCGTGGTCGTGCCGAACTGCGGTTAGCCAGTCTTTCTTCCCAATGGAACGCTCTTCCGACCAACCGGCAGCTACCGCAGTTGTGGGAGTTTTTCAGCATCCTGTTCCTGACGGCACGGAACAGCTGGACTGAACCGCAACGAAAGATGCTGCGGCAGGCAGGAAAGGTTCACGGTTTGCGTTCCTGCGTTGCCGCTGCAGTGCTGGCGTTCGTGCTGTTCGGAATCTGGGAGACCCGAGGACGATTCGAAGCGGCGTCACATGTGGATCAAGTTGCCAGGGCCAAAATCACCGAAGTCCCTGGCCTGGTCAAGGAACTGGCAAGCTTTCGTCGCTGGGCCAACCCAATCCTCGAACAAAAACTGGCTACGGCCGAGGACGGCTCCTCGCGGCAACTGAATTTGAGGCTGGCGATCCTTCCGGTGAACGACGGGCAAGTCGACGAAATCTTCGACCGCTTCCTCGTCGCCGCTCCAGACGAAATCTTCGTCCTTCAAGACGCACTTGCTCCGCACCAGCAACAGCTGCTGGAGAAGCTGTGGGCGATCCTGGAACATCCAGTCAAGGGACACGAACAACGGAGGCTTCGGGCTGCATCGGCACTCGCGTCATACGACGCGGAAAGCCCGAAGTGGGAGCAGCTCCAGAATCAAATCGCGGATGATCTGGTAAACGTGCCGGAATTGCATCTACCAACGTGGATGAATGCCATGCGACCGGTCAGTCATCAACTACTGCCACGGTTCAATGTCATCTTCCGTGATTCGAAACGCACCGAAGCGGAGCGATCTTTAGCGATTGATTTTCTGTTTGCGTATGCCGACGGACCAGAACTGCGAGCCGAATTGCTCATGGATGCCGACGTACATCAGTTCTCCAGACTCTTTCCAAATCTGTTAACGGCTGACGAGAACGCACTGGCTCCGTTATTGGCTGAAGTCGAGAAGCCACTGTCAGCGGAGACTGAGAACGCGGCAAAAGAGAGGTTGGCAAAGCGGCAAGCGAACGCGGCAACGGCGCTGTTACGGCTGAACCGGCCTGAAAAAGTCTGGCCATTACTCAAGCACAGCGCCGACCCCAGGGCGCGCAGTTATCTGATCCATCGGTTCGTTCCATCAGACGTCAAACCGCAAATCATTGTCGACCGTCTAGGCCAGGAGCAGGACGTTTCAGCTCAGCGGGCCTTGATCCTGGCCCTGGGCGAGTATGACGAGACGGATCTTCCACCCATTCCACGCACCAAAATCATCAAGCAACTTCAAGACTGGTATTTGACTCGCGATGACGCCGGCGTGCATGCGGCGGCGGAATGGTTACTGCGACAGTGGCACCAGGAAACCTGGCTGCGCCGCACGAACGATGCCTGGCGCGAAAACAAGGCCTGGAGCGACAATCGACTGGAGGCCATCAGACAGGAACTGCAGCATTCGACCAGTTTGCCGAATCCACGCTGGTATGTGAACAGCCAGGGGCAGACACTGGTCGTGATTCCGGGACCGGTCCATTTTCAGGCTGGCTCACCGCTGACAGAAACCGGCAGACTCAACTCTGAATACCCGCATTTGCAACGCATCGATCGGAGTTACGTGATCTCCGCGAAGCACGTGACAGAGAGGGAATACAAAGCCTCGGGAAAAATGGGCTACGCAGAGAGAGATCGCTACGCACCAGAGGAGGATTGTCCGATCATCGGACAAACATGGGCCCAGGCTGCGGAATACTGCAACTGGTTGAGTCAGCAGGACGCGATTCCGGAAACGCAATGGTGTTACCAGACGAACGACAAGGGCGAATTGACCGTGCGTAAACACTATGCGCGCTTGACGGGGTATCGCCTGGCAACGGAAGCAGAGCGAGAATATGCGTGCCGGGCGAATTCTGTCACGAGTCGTTATTACGGAGAGTCCGAAGAACTGCTTGGGAAATACGCCTATTATGTGAATAATGCCCAGGAACGCTGCTGGCCGGTCGGTGGTAAGAAACCCAATGATTTTGGATTGTTCGACATGAATGGCAACGTCTGGAGCTGGTGCCAGGAAAAATACTACCCACAGCCGTTGAGTGACTCAGAAGCCGAAGTGAGGGATCAGGAAGATGAACTCGCGGTGCGGATCAGCGATCGACGAACGCAGGGTGGAGGTTCCTTTATCAACACGGCCACCCTCATTCGCTCCGCCGTTCGCGGAGCGGACTTACCCGGCGGAAATCGCAATGTCGGATTCCGCGTAGTCCGTACACTTCCATAAGAGTTCGAACCAGCAAGCTTTAATGTGGTGCGACACTCGGTGTCGCACCAAGCGCGAGCCAGCAGCGCAGCGACGGGCGAGGCGTCTTTTGAATGGCCCCATTGAAACCAGGGATTAGCGAAGCAATAACAGTCGGGACTTCAAGCCACGCGACGATGTCGCATAGCTGTAGGACGGACATTCCTGTCCGTCTGGCGCGATGTCGGACAGGGGGTGGACGTCCTGCAAATGGTTCCGACACAGATTGATTCGCCAGTCCTTAAGCGTTCTTAATGGCGCAATCAGCCGAAACGCGCTACAGCGGTTTAACTTTGGATTTGCCGGTCAATGTGTTCGTATGTTTCATTCTCCCACGCCTTGGTACGCCGGAGATCGTCCAGCTTTGAAAGTCTTGCATGGTAATAGTTTATCACGAGAGGTTTATCGGAACGTAACGCCGTCGCTCTTGAGAATGCGCAGTTTTGTTCCTTACCCTGCAGGGGTTGTACATCAAAGCCCAGGGTTCGCCATGTCATCGTGGCGTACCCTGGGAATGTCGAGAATTGAGTCGTCGTACCCTGTAAGGGTTCCACAAAGTGAGGCCGGATTGTGGAACCCTTTCAGGGTACAGGACCTCGATAATCAAGTACCCAGGGTACGCCACGCGTACGTGGCGAACCCTGGGCTTTGATATGCAACCCCCTTCGGGGTAGAAATCAAAAAAAGCGACACTTTTCGCCGATCCCCCGTGAATTCAGGTCATTTTGGACGGAAATTTAGCCACGGATCGACACGGAAGAAACACGGATAGGAGATGAGAAAGGTCAAGAATTTTTCAAAATACCAATCAGAATTCTCCGAGCAGTCC
>JAQGHT010000440.1 GCA_028291565.1 Planctomycetaceae bacterium
ATCGAATTGCACAAGGGCGGCCAGATGACGCCTGGAAGTTATTGCAAGAGTGTCGAAAACAGATGCCAGATGACTTGCTGATTGCCGCCGCATGTTTGACGTGTTTGGAAGAACGCGCTGATCTGGATGGCTATACGGCTATGGCAATGCGGTTACCGCCGATGAGCGACGTGGATCCCGTCAGTTTACTACGACATCGAGGCCAGGTTGCACTGCGGAATGATCAAACTTTAGAGGCGGTGACGAGTTTTCAGCGTGCTTTGGCCCTAGATCCGGCCCATGTCCCTTCTCGAATGGGGCTCGCACAAGCCTGGCTCATTTTGAAACAACCGGAACGTCGGAAACAGGAATTGAATGCCACGCAAGACTTGGCGCGGATTCAAAACCGGCTGGGGTTGGCCGCTTCCAAAACTCCAACGCCAGAAGTCATGCTCGAAATCGTGCAGCTGAGCACTGATGCGGGTCTGCAGACGGCTGCGGCGGATGTTTGTAGAATATCACTTCGACTTTTCAAAGAGCCGGCGCGATTCGAAAAACTCTTGCACAAACTCACTAAAGATAGCTCCGCCGGAAGGGCACCATGAATCGGCGAACGTGGAGCAAGCGGCGATGCAAACGATACCGCGCACGGTCAATAATGAGACGTTTGATCGCGAGGATCAGTGTTGAAACAAACTCCTTCGTGACCGCGAACAGTATAGATTGTCCAACCCCAATGGCGTCGGTCCCCCTTGCAGGCTGCGAAACAACCGCTGAATTGAAAAGGTTGTCTGGATGGCCGATGAAAAGCTCTTCGACTGCGAGTCACGGAGTGCCTCGCTCAGGGTTATATTGGCTGGTACTGAATGTTGTTCTTCTGGGACTGTTGACTGCAGGCTGCGATCTGTCGGCTCCCAAAGCAGACAATCCACCTGACATGCACCCCGGTGCAGATTCGCCCACGGCAAAGAAAACCGGCTCCGCATCAGCAATTCCCGAACGGCCAGCAGGCGTCTTGCCATTTTTTACCGAGATCGCGGAATCGATCGGCGTCAAATTCACCCGCAACGATGACATTCGCGGCCTGCACCGGATTTTGGAAGCAAATGGTGGTGGCGTCGCGCTGAGTGACTTCGATAACGACGGCTGGCCTGATCTGTTTTTCACCAATGGCTGCCGCTTACCACTTCGAGAAGGGGCTGCTTCCGATTCGAATTCGTTCTTTCGCAACCGCGGGCCGGCGGGCTTTGATGAAGTGGCCGAAGCAGCCGGATTGCAGGGGAGCGGATACTGGCAGGGTTGTACCTGCGGTGACTTCAACGCAGACGGTTTTGAAGATCTGTATGTCGCGGCGTTTGGCAAGAATGTGTTTTTTTGCAACCAGGGTGACGGCACTTTTCGTGATGTCACCGCTGAAACCGGAACTGCTGTCGGTCGGTGGAGTTCCAGTCCAGCCTTCGCTGATTTGAACCTGGATGGGCACCTGGATCTGTTTGTCGTCACGTATGTGGAGGCCAAAGACGACCCGCCGGCATTGTGCCCGGAACCTGCCAGCAGCGATGGCTACATCCAATGTTCACCGACGATGTTCCAGGCCAGCGAGGACGTATTGTTTCTGGGCGACGGGCAGGGCGGATTCACAAATGTGACGCAAGCGGCCGGCGTGGCGGGCATTGATGGCAAGGGACTGGGGATTGCGATCTTCGACTCGGACGGAGATCACCTGCCGGATATCTTTATTGCCAATGATGGAACGCCGAACTTTCTCTATTGCCGCACGGCTCAAGCTGCGGCCTCCGGCAAAACGGGCGTCGCGGCGATTCCGAAGTTTGTCGATCAGGCCTTTGAAAAAGGCGTGGCCATCAGCCAGAACGGCAAGGCCCAGGCGGGGATGGGGGTCGCGGTCGCCGATGTTGACGGGGACGGATGGTTGGATATTTTTGTGACCAACTTTTTCGGAGAGCCAAATTCCCTATACCGCAATCATGGCGGACAACAATTTGAGGACGCTTCAGCGTCGTCTGGTCTGGGACCGCCCAGTCGCCCGGTACTGGGCTTCGGGGCTGAGTTTCTCGACATTGAAAATGATGGTTGGCCCGATTTGTTCGTCACCAACGGGCACGTCGACGACTTGACTTCGTTTACGAGCGTTCCCTACCGCATGCCGCCGCTGGTGTTTCGCTCTCAGCACAACGGCACATTTCTGAATGTGACTCCCTGGGCGGGATCATACTGTCAGAACGATTGGCTCGGCCGGGGGCTGGCGACGTCGGACATCGATCGGGACGGCAAGCTTGATATTGTCGTCTCCCATCAGCGGGCAGCGTCAGCGGTGCTCCACAATAAGACGCAGGGAAGTGGGGCCAGCTGCCGAATGAGGTTGATTGGAACGGGAATGTCAAATCGCTCCGCATTTCACGCCAGTGTTCATATTACTGGAATTGATGGCCCTCCGATTCGGCAAATCATTGGTGGCGGCAGTTTTCAATCGGCGTCAGATCGGACAGTGCATATCGGGATGGGCAAATCACGCACGATTCCGGAGATCGCGATTCGCTGGCCTGATGGTAGAATTGAAAAACATCAGAATCTGTCATCCGGGCAATTCGTCCTGGTCCAAGGGCGAAGTCCGCTGAAACTGCAGTCAGATTAGAGCGGTTTAGCCGTGTGTGTGCCTGTGCCACTGCTTGGGGTTGTACTCAATCCCCAAGCAGTGCCGTTTCGAACGTGTCTTTGCACTGCTTCCGCCGAGTACTGCGGCAAGCAGTGGCACGAGTCCCTGTTCTCAATGCGGAAGGCGCAAGTTTAAACCGCTATAGGTCCGCTGGCACAACAAGTCCATCGAATGAAACAATCGTCGCTGAATTCGTTCCGTTCTGGTTGCATCGCACGCAGCGCCGTGTCGGCTCTCTTGTGGGGAGCGGGACTGATTGTGCCGGGATGTTCAGAAAAAGTGCCCGTATTGCCCAGTCAGGCTGCGAAAATTGGTCTCGATTCCAAAATCGAGCCAACTGAATCCCATCGTAAGCCTGTGCCGCCGGTGGAGCGAATTTCCACCAAAGTACTCTTTGAGAACTGGGCGAAGGAACCTGTCTTTCGCTTCGAAAACGGGGGCGAGCACCCCCAACGATCAATTCTCGAAACGCTCGGAGGTGGTATCGCGGCGGTCGATTTCGATCGGGACGGATGGCCAGACCTCTGCTTCGCGGCAGGCGGCAAATTTGTGCGTGAAGATGCCGCCCTGTCGCTACAGGGAGTGCCAATCAGCCTGTTTCGATACCGGGGAGAGCAGGGGGCAGGCTGGGATCCGGTGAGCCGTGAGGCGGGAATTACCGAGCACGAACTCTTTTCGCTGGGCGTCGCTGCAGCCGATTTCAACAACGATGGTTTTCTTGACCTGTGCGCGACTGGGTATGGTCCGCTGAGGCTGTATCAAAATCAGGGGGACGGGACGTTCTTGGAGTGCGCGTCGGGAATGACCTTGCAAGATCACGACTTCAGTACCGGTGCTGCCTGGTGCGACCTGAATGCCGACGGTGCACTCGATCTCTATGTCTGTCATTATGTTGTCTGGAATCTCGAAGCCGAGCGGGCTTGCCTGAAAGGAAAAGCGAGTCCGACTGACATCTGTGGTCCGAAGAGTTTTCTATCCGCTTCAGACCGAGTGTTCCTGGGACAGGGAGACGGCACCTTTCGAGATGGCACTGCCGAGTCTGGCCTGCAACCGGGAGGCAAAGGACTCGGTGTCGTGGCCGGCGATGTGGACCGTGACGGTGATGTTGATCTCTATGTCGCGAACGATACGACCGCGAATTTTCTGTATCTGAACGATGGTCATGGACGTCTGGAAGAGGTCGGAGCCTTGAACGGCGTGGCCTATGACGAAAACGGGCGTGCGACCGGCAGCATGGGAGTCGCTCTTGCCGACTATGACAACGACGGACTGCCCGATTTGTGGACGACGAACTTCGAACAAGAAACCCTGGGGTTGTTTCGGAATATGGAGCGGGCTCAATTTCACATGGTCAGCCGGCAAGCGGGTGTCACAGTCATTAATGGCGAGTATGTCAGCTGGGGCACCGCGTTTGCCGACTTCGACTTCGATGGAGATCTGGACGTCGTAGTTTCCAACGGTCACATTCCCGATTACGTGCCTCAGGACCGCCTCGCACAGCAGCCGTTCCTGTTAATCAATGATGGCCATCGGCGATTCGAATTGGCCGGATTCCCCAGTGGTAACTACTTCAACTCGGTTCACACGGGACGGGGGCTCGCCGTTGTCGACATTGACCGCGACGGTCGCCTGGATGTCGTCGTTTCCCATTTGTCCGAGCCCGCATCCGTATTACGCAACATGACAAATGTCTCTGGGACGCTACTGGAAGTAACACTCGTCGGTCGCGACAGCAATCGCGACGGATGGGGCACGACAGCGATTCTCGAAACATCGATCGGCTTGCGCCTGCGGCAGCTGACGGGCGGTGGCAGCTACCTTTCGACCTCTGAACCGGTCCTGCGCTGGGAGTTGCCTCCGGAGACGGCGCTAAAAAAATTGACACTTTACTGGCCCTCGGGAAAAGTGCAGGTCATTGAACACTTTCGCAACCCCGTCACGAAACCCAAGGAGGCAACGGCGATATCGCGGATGCAGCTGATCGAACCCTGACCTGCATCTGAGCATTGGCGACAGCCAGGAATACGTTTCAGGGAACCTCTGACACCGGGCTTGTCCCGGTGTGTCCATGGCTTATGCACTGCTCTTTTTCCTGCCCAACCAGGACCCCCTTTTCAATGACTCAGACCGTTCCCCAGCCTGAACCCGCACCAGTGATCGCTTGGCCGAGCCGTTTTGGTCGCAGGCTCAAGTTCTGCGCCGTGTTAGTTCTGGGATTAGCCTGCCTCACCGTCTGCGTTGTGGTCTGGCAACGCCTGGCGACCGAACGCTGGTGGAAAGCCGGGATGGCCTCAATCCCGCGTGGCGACATCGTGATGATGGACAAGGCCATTCGGCATCTGCCGGCGAATTCTTCCCGGGTACGGCTGTTGCGGGGTGCAATCAACCTGCGCAATGATCGACCTGAAACCGCTCTGAGAAATCTTGAAGGCGCCGTTCAAGACCCAGAAACAGCTCTGTGGGCTCAATTTCTCGCGGGTGAGGCTTTGTGCCGGCTACAAGACTACGAAGCGTGTATCAAAACGTTGCAGGGGGCTTTGGAGCAAGATCCGAACAACGTTGACGGGCATCGCTGGCTGGCAGTGGCCTATTTCGATATCGGCGCCGCGGCCGAGGCTGTCGAGCAAATGAAAACTGTCGCCAGATTGGACGATGCTGATCCACGTTCCTATCGCATGCTGGGCCTGATCTACACGGAAGCTGAAGAGTTCCCACAGGCGATCGAGGCCTATCAAGCCTCATTGGATCGCAGCCGCGATCAGCCCGACATGGATCAGATTCTCGCGGAATTGGCCACCGCGCAATTAAAGGTCAATCGCAATGTTGAAGTCTTGGCCACTCTGGAAGGGGCACCGGCATCCGCGGAACTCGACAGTTTACAGGCCGAGGCGCTGTATGCATTAGGACGCAATGACGAGGCGAAACAAATCGTCCAGCGCGTGCTACGTGCCGGCAAGACCGCGCGTGCCTTGGTTCTGCAAGGATTAATGTTGCTCGATGAACGGCGCGCAGCGGAAGCCGTCGCGCCGCTGCAAAGCGCCGTCGCCCTGCATCCGGAAGATTTCGAAACGCGAGCCAAGCTGACTCAAGCCTATTCTCAAGCGGGAAATGTCAACGCTGCTCGGCATGAACTGGCGGAATTCGAACGAATCAAGAAAGTCCGGCAAGAAATCCACGAATTGACATTGATCGCGGCCAATCGGCCCGAGGCGGTCGAAGTGCGGTACGAATTGGGGCTGCACTATCGCCAGCTGGGATTGATCCCCATCGCTCGCAAGTGGATTCGAGCGGCCCTGGCGCTGGATCCAGCACACCCGGCCGCCCGAAAATTACTTGCTGAAATATCCGATGCCACTTCGACTTCAGATCGAAATTCTAATCAGTGACAGATCCCATGCGACTGTTCTGGCAGCTCACCAGGTGTGTGACAGTTCCAGTTGGGTCACACATCTGGTCGAACACGCTCGAAAAATGCGACGATTAATAGTCGCCGACCACTTGGTTGTCACCCTTGTCACCAAGGTAGCAATACGTCTGATAATTGATGTTGTCGCTCAGAAACTTGACTCGCCCGTCGCCGAACAGTACGAACGCTCCGCCCGTATGTCGGCTGCTGAATCCCATATTGTTCCGGTAAGCGTTGGGAGTGGCCCATTGTGCTGACGGTGAATTCAACTTCTGACCTGTGTAAGCCCCTTGGAAGTTCTGCGTAAACGTCGCGCCATGGTGCATACTCTCGCCACGTCGTTCCCCCACCATCATGGTGTTGCTCATGCCATCAACCACGTCCCGCATGCGGCAGGAAAAAACATTGCGACCGCCGAATATGCCAGGATTCGCGCCAGGAGACGCGTTGTCCCAGCTTGAACCGGGGGCGCCGCACCAGGCGGGACTGCCAACCGTAATGCAGTCGGGGCCAACCCCGTCTGAACTTTGAGAACCAGAGCACGGAGCATAGCACTCGACCTGGTTTTGTCCAAATTGATCAAATCCATTGCCATCGACCTGAGTGACACTGTTGGAAAATGGATTGCTGGGACACTGCTGAAACTTCATAGGCTGTGTCAGCAGTGTGAAATTCGTCTTACCGCCAGCGATCATTGGGGTGCTGTTATCGCTATTGCTCACGTTGAAGTTGATCGAATTGAATAATGGAGCTTGATCAATGTACGGCAGAATGAACTCGTTCCAGACGTGGGGAGTTCCACCACCTGATTGACCGCTGGCAAAGGGGAATGCTTGTGTTGTGTCGTGGTAATTGTGAAGCGCGAGTCCAAACTGCTTCAGATTATTGGTGCATTGTGACCGCCGTGCTGCTTCGCGGGCCTGCTGAACAGCAGGCAGAAGCAGTGCGATCAAGACCGCGATAATCGCGATCACAACTAGTAGCTCAATCAACGTGAACCCGCGCGCGAGGCGCCTTAACCGACTTGGGTGGAACATGAAGACTCCTGAAGACTTAGAAACAAATTTGACTGGAGTTGCTCGAAATGACATACCAGAACAGTTGCGCATCCAAACATGACCAATCAAATTATTGGAGTGTGGAACAGTCTTTGCAATGCTGAAAAGACATTTTGCCTTACTTATTCGACATTTTGTCTTAAATAAACGGATTTAAATGTCTTGATTGTAAAGACAGAAAGGCAGAATCGACCGTGAAGACGTCACAGGCTGTGTCTCAGGTGGCAACAGGCGGACGAAACTGGCTGGCAGGTCAGATGTTCCGGCTTGTTGACTGATTATCAGGCAACGCGAAACCACTGTAATTGGGCCCAGTCGGTGCTCAATCTGGAACTGCCACGGTCGAGTCGAGGCATTCGGAGAATGCACGTCATTAAGAGCTTAAACTCGACGGCGTCTGGGACAGCAAGAGAGCGGGCGGTGAAATCTCAGATAGACGAGCGCTTGACACCAGAATCAGTCGAACCCGATTTGATGACGAGCCGTCTTAGGACGCCATCAGTGATGAGTCTTGAAGCATGGCGTGGTCTGCAAACGGAGTCGGGCGGTCCGTGTGCAGATCTTGTCGCACGGGACCGCCCGAAAAACACACTTGGAACTCTTAGATCTTACATCGATTTCAGCGCGAAGTTCTTGACTAGCGCCTTGCCCTTTTCAACGGTGGCGGTCTCGCCACTGGTTTCCGGGCTGTTATACTTTTCTGGAATCAGACTCTTGGGCTTAGATAGTTCCCCTTTTTCGCCCATCGTTGGGATCCCATCCAAAGCGGAGAAACGAACTTTATAGTTTCCAGGTACTGCACCCTTTGCCGTCGCAGTGTGCATCAGTACGTAATTCCCTGAGCTATCGATTTTCCCACCGAAACCGACACCGGGAGTGTCTGCGGAGACAAATGAGATCTCGCCAGTCTTCAAAGGCTTGCCATCAATGGTCACATTGCCGGTGACGCTGACCAGATTCGGATCAGCGGCGGGGCCTGAGCTACCACAACCTGTCAGCCCCAAACTCAAGGCCACACAACATACCCAATACGTCAGCCGCCCTTTAGGGCATTGGCTCTTGATCATCACAGTCTCGTTCCTCTCTGAACTGGAAGATTTGTCTTGAAGCGTTGCCTTCTCCTGGTTACCGGACCCTCTGGTTCAATTCAATTTCCGAATTGATCAGCGAGATCGAAGAGGGACACGCAGAAAAGCAATAAAAACAGCGCGAGGCGATTTGTCGCCCCGCGTTGTTTCAATCCTACGCTAGTTAGATCGCTGAAAAACGGCCCCACATCGACCATTCTCACGTTTGAACGTGTGAAAAGCACGGGTGGTTAGTAATCACCGACCACTTGATTATCAGCCTTGTCGCCCAAATAGCAATAAGTCTGATAATTGATATTGTCGCTCAGGAATTTAACACGACCATCGCCAAACAGAATGAACCCGCCGCCTGTGTGCCGACTGCTGAAACCCATATTGTTACGGTAACTGTTCGGCGA
>JAQGHT010000463.1 GCA_028291565.1 Planctomycetaceae bacterium
ACCATCTCCAACTGAGGGTGGTTGACAACACGATTCTCCACGGCGAAGTTCCGCGAAATTCGACGATCAATCGCTAAAAGCGCAGGTCATCGGGGCGTTAGCTCGGACGACACCGATTGACTCTCAAGTTCGTGGATTCGATCAATGCCTTCCAACAGCCACGTACCGAAAACCACCCATTGAACTGTATGAGCAACGCCAAGTTTGCCGACTTGCCGCTGCGTACTGAACTTCTTTCGAAGCCAGCCGCTTCTTGCGAAGCTTGAACCTTTTCTGGACTGCAATCCGAAACGCGACTCGACGACCTTAACTCGCCACTTTGCAGTCGCAACGGATGCACCCCGTATGATGCCCTATCGTCAATTGACATGACGAATCTTTGTGCCTGAACCCGCGAAAACTCAGTAAATTCACGAGGCGATCCCTGAAGTCTTTCGAAATCAGCCGTCTTTCGAAATCAGCTAAGTGGAATCCGCAGTCCGAACATCCTTAACGGCGTAGCCTGTCGCCTGTCTTAACGCGGCAAATTCGTTCCCAACTCAGCCGATGACGGTGAAAAGGGCTGCCCGAAGACCACAATCTACAAATGATCACGCGCGAATTCCGCACACCTGAGCACACTGCATATCACGCTTGACGATCCCGCAGTGAAATTGAACCACCGCGACAAACCGCTTGAGGTTCCTGTTTGGAGAACCTGTTTCGAGAACCGGATTGAAACACTCCGAATGCCGGCATGTGAACCACATGACCGACGGGCGCGAATCATTTCCAGTCTTTTAGCACCCAATTCCAACTGAGCGGCGATTAGTACGCCAACAGGGGACAAGGGGCACCGAGAGATTTGAAGACGTCGGCGAGTATTAGAACTACCCAATCGCCATCAAATCGGACTAGCATCAGATCAAACCGGAATCAGATCAAACCGGTATCAGATTAAACCACTCCAATTTCACGACCGAAGCACCACGGTCGTGAAACAACACGATCAAAAAACAACACAGTCGGAAAACTACGTGGTCGAGAAACTACATAGTCGACGTGCCAGGAGTGGCGAGCCTGTTCTCAGCTAGTTCTGCCTGCGGAAACCGCGGCCGATTCATAGCACGCGGGAGAACCCGACGTACCATTTGTCTTCGTGTGAGATCGTATCTTCGTTTGAGATATGAATCTGATGATTTTCGCCCTGATAGCAACTTCAGGGACATCGAACCATTCACATCGAGCCGTGTTGCACCGCCTGCAGCGCAATTACTCTCTCCATCATAGCTTTTGACAAGATTGTGTCAATCGATCCCAAGCCGTCGAATCAAATTTTTCGCATGGAATCTGTTCTGGTATCGGCTCACACCCCATGTTAAGCTGAGGATACTGTAACGTTTTCGCAGAATTTGGCGATTTTCTTAGCCCCTTGATTGACCCAGTCTTCCTTATTATAAGTCGCGCGGATGAAAGCTTCACATTTTGATCGGTGGAGACCCGTGATTCATGTGACAGCCACTCGTGCGAGTAGAAAAACCATTCGAGGCATAATGGACCTGCGAAAGATTCTGTTTTCGTGCGTCGGCTGCTGGACAGTTTTTTTGACGCTTTTCTGTCCCGTGCTGAGTGACGGAGCCGAATTCGAGCCGCAAGCCTTTGCCATTACCCAGGCGACTGTCATCACGGGGCCCGGTCAGCAGATTGAAAATGGCCGAGTGATTATCCGTGGGGGTCTGGTGATCGCAGTCGGCACAGATGTTGCAATTCCTCCTGATGCGGAAATTATTGATGCCAAAGGCTGGTTTGTCTACCCGGGCTTTATCGACGCTGCGACTCCGTCTCTTTTAAATGGCGATCGCCCGGCTCAGCCCGCCGCACCAGCGCCCCTGGATGTCAGCAAATACGCCCTAGCAGCAACCCGGATTGACAACCGCAAGAGTCTGACGCCTGAATTTGAAGCAGCAGAACACTTGCGAATTGATGGTGATATCCTGGAGAAACGCAGGCAGCTTGGTTTTACGGCGATTCATGTCGTGCCGGCCGGACGCCTCGCGAGTGGGCGTGGAGCCTTGCTCAGTACCCGGGGAACGACGTTGCGGGAATCCCTGCACCAGGCTTCGACCATGACTGTATTTCGGGTTTTTGGTCCTGGAGAAGAAGGCTATCCTCATACCCTCATGGGCGGAACAGCTCATTTACGCCAACTCTTTCTTGACGCTCGTCGATACGCACAGCAAACGGCATTGTTTAAAGCAGGTACCCCTAATGTCCCGCGCCCCTTTCAGGACGTGGTTCTTGAAGGTTTGCAGCCGGTTCTCGTGAAGCAGATACCAGTCTGGTTTCAAGCGAATACGCGCGACGAAATCGAACGAGCGCTCAGTTTTTCGGCTGAACAGGAGATTTCCAAATTCACGTTATGGGGCGGACACGATGCGGCGCGCTGTCTGGACCGGCTGAAAGAACGCCAGATCCCGGTTGTGCTGAGTGTCGATTTTGGCGATGAGCCAAAAGTTGACGCCCCGCCCGTCGACGGGAAACTGGCAGCCGAACTCAAAGAACCGCTGCGCGTTCAAGAACATCGCCGCGACCATTGGCGACAACTTGTGGGGGGACCCAAACTGCTTAATGCGGCGGGCGTCAAGCTGGCTATCGGTTCCCAACATCTCAATGAGCCGGCGGAGTTGTTTAAAGGAATCCGGCAACTGATTCAAGCGGGCCTGCCACGCGACGTCGCATTGGCGGCAATCACGAGCGATGCGGCGGCGATTCTCGGTCAAGAATCCCGCTTGGGCACGATTGCCCCTGGCAAACTGGGGCATCTCACAATCTTGACCGGGCCGTTCGACGACGAACGCAGTAAGGTTCGACTGCTCCTGGTCGACGGAAAGAAATTTGAATTCAACAAAGACGCGCAGCCGGTTCCCAAGGATGCAGGTGGCGCAGTCATTGAATTGTCGGGCGAATGGAAGCTTGATATCGAAGCGGCAGACGGTGCTGTGCATTGTGACCTCAATCTGGTGCAAACCGGCACTCGTTTGAATGGGATCTTCAAGAGCCCTCAAGGTGACGGCAAGTTGACGTCCGGAAAGGTCGAACAGGATCAGGCGGAATGGGTCGTTTCCATCGGTGCGGGCGATCGAGAAATCGCACTGAAATTCTCAGCCCAGGCCCAGCCTGTCGCCCCAGCAACGCCGCCAGCCATTGCGCAACGAACTCAATTGAAAGGGACGCTGAAATCGGCTTTTGGAGCGCCCGCAAGTTTTGTTGCCAATCGAGTCCTCAAGCCAGGTTCAGATCCCAAGACACCCAAACTCACGGGAATTGAGGACGACGCCGCGAAAGCTGCAGCTGGACCGGCGGTCGCAGCCGTGGAATTACCGCTCGAATTCGATGCCGATCGAATGAAACGAGCAATTCCAACGGGCGGCAATGTCTTGATTCAAAAGGCAACAATCTTAACCGGGCGTGGCGAAACGCTGGCCGAGACTTCGATCTTGATCAAAGCCGGGAAGATCGCCGCGATTGGTAAAGACCTGCAGCCCGAGGCGGGAATGGCCGTCATCGATGGGACCGGCAAATTTGTGATGCCGGGTATTATCGACACCCATAGCCACATTATGATTGGCGATGGAATAGGCAGCGTCAATGAAGCCACCCTGTCAATCGTTCCGGAAGTTCGAGTCAAAGACGCAATCTGGACGGATGATGTTTCGGCCTATCGAGCCCTCGCGGGAGGCGTCACGACGGCGAGGTTGTTTCATGGCTCGGCGAATGTGATCGGCGGACAGGATGCCGTCGTGAAATTGAAATACGGCGAACCGGCATCCAGGCAGATCATTGCCGACGCTCCGCAAGGCGTGAAATTCGCCTTAGGCGAAAACGTCAAAGCCCAACACAATCGCTTTCCGAATACGCGAATGGGAGTCGAAGCGACACTCAATCGCGCCTTTGTTGAGGCCCTGGATTATCGCCGCCAGTGGATGGAGCACACTCGGGCGGTTCAAATGGCCGGTGACAAAGCATCGCAGATCCTCCCCCCGCGTCGAGATTTGCGGCTGGAAGCCTTGATGGACATCGTGAATCAACAAAAATTCATCCACAGCCATTGCTATCGAGCCGACGAGATCCTGATGTTGTTGCGCGTCGCCAATGGACTGGGGGTCCGCGTCTGGTCGCTGCAGCACGTCCTGGAAGGCTATAAAGTCGCGCCGGAAATTGCCGCGCATGGATCCAGCTGCAGCACATTTTCCGACTGGTGGGCGTACAAAGTCGAGGCTTATGACGCCACTCCGTTTAACGCGGCCCTGCTGAATCAGGCCGGAATCAATTCCGTGATCAAGAGTGACGACTGGGAATTGATCCGGCATCTCTATCTCGAAGCGGCCAAGACCGTCCGTTACGGAGGCCTGTCCCCGGAGACCGCGTTGCAGTTAGTGACCAGCAATCCGGCTCGCGAACTGGGCCTGCAAAATCGAATAGGATCACTTGAGGTTGGAAAAGATGGAGATCTCGGAATTTACAACGGGCACCCGTTGCATGCCTTTTCCCGTTGCGAAATGACCTTGATCGAAGGGGAAGTCTATTTCGAACGACGATCGCAGCCTTCGGCGATGACGGCGGCAGGTGCGGGCAGACTGCAAGCGGTAAATATGCTGCCACTGCCAACGCCGGAAATCCGGGCTCGGCAGCTCGATCTGCAATTATCCCCGAATGGCCAGTACGCACTCGTCGGAGGGACCGTGCACCCGGTCGATTCGGCCGATATTCCGGGCGGTACGGTGCTCGTTGCCGGGGGAAAAATCACCGCCGTGGGCAAAGACATTCCAATTCCCGCGGAAGCCAAAAAGATCGACGTTACGGGATTGCACGTCTATCCCGGCCTGATTGACTCGGGATCCACACTGGGATTAACCGAGATTGGTCGAGTCAGTGAAACGCACGACTATTCCGAAGCGGGGCAATATCAGCCCGATTTGCGCGCGGGCGTCGCGGTCAATCCTGATTCAGAACTCATTCCGGTTGCTCGAGCGGGTGGGATCACAACGGTCCTGGCGGTGCCATCAGGTGGTACAATTTCTGGCCAGGCTTCGGCGGTGAAACTGGGGGGCTGGACCGTGCCTGATATGGTGCTGGATCTGGAGGTCGGCTTAGTCATCCGCTGGCCAGGCGTGATTCCTGAACACCAACCGCGAAAAGGGCCAATTCATCCGAGCAAGCAACAGGTGGAAGAGCGACAGAAGCAGCGCAAAGAGCAACTTGAACAATTGAAAGAGTTCCTGAAGCAGGGGCGTTTGTATCTGAAATTGAAGGCCGACACCGCGGCGGCTGGCCAGTCGGGACCGATTCCCGATCCGCGATACGATGCCTTAAAACCCTATTTGTCTGGCGAAAAACGAGTTTTTGTGGAAGCCAGTCAGCGTCAGGAAATTGCCGAAGCGCTGCTGTTCGCGGACGATGAAAAATTGAAGATTGTGGTCATGGGGGGCACCGATGCCTGGAAGCTGGCCCCGGAACTCAAGGCGCGCAATGTGCCGGTCATTGTCGGTCCAGTCATGACGCGGCCTGTGACAGAAACCGACCCTTTCGACGCTCCGTATGCGAATGCCGGCCGGTTGTTCGAAGCCGGAGTTTCGATCTGCATCCGGTCCGACGACGCCTCGAACAGCCGTAATGCGCCATTTGAAGCGGCCCAGGCCGTGGCTTACGGGCTGCCTGCCGAGGAAGGCCTGAAGAGCGTCACGCTGAATGCAGCGAAAATACTGGGAATTGACGCCCAGGTCGGATCACTGACAACCGGGAAATTGGCCAACATCGTCATCACCGATGGTTCGCCATTGCTGCAGATCACGCAAATTAAAGGCACCTTCATTGATGGCCAACCGTATTTGCCGGAAACCCGCCAGACACGGCTATACGAAAAGTACCGGCAGCGGTTGAAGAAGTGAGAGTCGGACCCCAAACCGATCTGACTGATCCGACCGATCCGACAGATCAAACTGATCCGACCGATCAAACTGACCGATCAACCATCTGTTCTTCCGCATCGGATTTGATTCGTGTTTTGCCATGCGGAATCTTGTTCCCCGCGGCGTCCAAAGTCACCATCACGATTTTACTGCAGGAACAGATCAGTTTCTTGGTAGTTTTATTCCTGGCTTCGGCTTTCATTTCCAATGAAGTCGTACCGAATCGCGTGGCTTCAACGCCGATTTCGACGATATCACCGCTCGCAGCCGGGCTGTGAAATTGAAAGTCGCCAATGTAAACCGTTGCGATATCACGCGTGTCCAGCTGGCAGGTGGCATAGATATAGGACTCTTCGTCAATCCAGGCGACCAGCCTTCCACCAAACAACGTATTCCGGCCATTCAGGTCCGCCGGCATGACCATTTTCCTCGTACGATAAATCAAGGTTTTGTCTTCTTCTGTTTTTCTGTTTGTCACATTCGAACAGGGACACGCTGTGGTATGAGCGGCCGAGGTCGTTTCCGGTGCTCGAGCCGGTCGGAAACTTCAGACTGGGGTTTGCGCCAACGGAAATCGACTTCGCGGATTCCAATTTGACATTGTGGCTCGCGAAATTGTCATTCACTACACACCAGCTGACAAGTCCTGAGTCTGGTTTTTCGTCGTCCAAGTCAAACGCCTGATCGGAAACGCTCGTTGACTGATTCGCCTTTGAGTACGTCTTGAACGACTCCGGCTTTCTAAATTGTCATTTGCCCGTTTCAGGTTTTGGTCCTCCACAGCTAATGCTTCGCAGTCTTCGGGGGACTCGCTGGCCTTGACAGACAATTGGTTGCCAGCTCAATTCGGAAAATCTGACCTGCCGTACATTTTAAGTGGTCATTTCTCAGGAAAAACAGCGAATGCGATGCTTTGTGAATGCTGTTCAGAGGTGATCATCGAACACTGGAAATCCTCTGAATCTGGGGCGAATTTGAGGTATCAAGACGGTGCATTCCTTGCTTTTATTGAAATTCCGCAAATATCTGTGTACTTATTTTTCAGTCATTGGTATCCTTTGGGCTGGTGGTTAGTTTTCGACCGAGTGCTGGATGTAGGGTTCGCGTGAATCTGCTGGTTGCCTCTCTCGTTCTGCCCACCTGTGGGGCCGACACCATGGCCACCTTCCTCAGTTGACCCGGAAGGCGAAGAAAAAGGGTCGAAGTATCTCGTTTGTGGGAGATTGATGGTGGGTAAGAAGTTGTACGTGGGCAACCTCAGCTACAGTGTGAGCAGCTCTGAATTGCAGAAGCTGTTCGGCCAGTTCGGCAACGTTGCCAGTGCCGAAGTGATCCAGGACCGTGAAACCGGCCGGAGCAAGGGATTCGGGTTCGTTGAAATGAGCACCGATTCCGAAGCTCAAGCCGCGATTGCCGGTTTGCATGACAAGGATCACGGTGGCCGTCCCTTGACGGTCAACGAAGCACGACCCCGCGAAGAACGACCCCGTGGGGGCGGAGGCGGTGGTGGTGGCGGCGGCGGTTACGGCGGCGGCCGTGGCGGCGGAGGTGGTGGTTACGGCGGTGGCGGTGGTGGCGGCGGCGGTGGATACCGCGGCGGTCGCTAATCGCAATTCACCAGGTGACCGGCTTAACAGCCCACCGGTTTAATCGGCGACTAGCACAACGGATTAAGTCCCAAAAGGCCGCGTTTCGACGCGGCCTTTTGGCTTTCTTTGGACTTGGTTTCTATCCCCTCCCTTGGCGCGTCGCCGTGAGTGGAGCCGAGGACTCGTCACTCTCGTTCAAAACCGGTACATTGGCGAGGTCCATTCTCAGTGGAATTACCAATGGAGAATCTTGTCGTGGCTGTTCCAAGAACTATCATCGCCGTGTTGGGATTTCTCATGCTGGCCGGTTCGTCGTCTGCCGCCGACTTCAAATTGCAGTTGCGATCCCAAAAGGCGATTGTGCCCGGTCGCGACAAGTTTGAAGTGACCATTCAAGATGAAACCTGGGGGGCGAAGGAGACTTCTGTGATTGTGTGTGATGTCTGGGACTATCACCACTGCCTGAATGCGGTCCGTCGAATGGAAGAGTTTGTCCCGCGAATGAACGAACTTCTGAAAGCCGCCCGGCAACATGGCGCGATCGTGATCCATTCCCCGAGCGATTGTATGCCAGCCTACGAACAGCATCCCGCGCGGCAGCGAGCCATCGCCGCTCCCGCAGCGAAGAATAAGCCTCACGATATCGAATTCTGGTGCTCGCGAATCCCGTCAGAAAAATCCGCCATTTATCCCATTGATCAGGCTGACGGTGGTGAAGACGATGATCCCGCCGAGCATGCCGATTGGGCGGCGAAGTTACAATTGCTGGGACGGAACCCAGGAATGCCCTGGAAAACACAATCCCCGCTGGTGGAAATCGACACCGAGCACGATTTCATCAGCGATCGCGGTCTGGAAGTTTGGAACATCCTGGAAAGCCGGGGCATCAAGAATGTGATTCTGGTCGGGGTTCACACCAACATGTGCGTCCTGGGCCGTCCGTTCGGCTTGCGGCAGATGGTCCGGAATGGGAAGCACGTCGTCCTGGTCCGCGATATGACCGACTGCATGTATAATCCCAAACGCTGGCCGTACGTGAATCACTTCACGGGCAACGATCTGATTGTCTCGCATACCGAACGATTTGTTTGTCCGACCATTACGAGCGACCAGATTCTGGGGGGTAAACCGTTTCGGTCGAAATTCGACAAGCGGGAAGTCACAGACGTCCGTGATGTGACACCTGTGACCAAACTGGATCTCGATGCCATCAAGAAAGACTGGTCCCTGGTCTCGCTACCATCCGATTGGAAGACGGCGACGCGGGGGCTGATTGAAAACTATTCTGGTGTGGCCTGGTTTCGCTGTTCAGTAAGAATTCCAGCGGAGGGTCTCGGCGAAAAGCTGAAAAGGCTGTCGCTTACTGCCGCACGCGAGACTGGACAGCAAACATACTGGCTAAATGGTCACAAAATGTCAGAAGCCACAGGCACGTCGAATTCAGCAGAGTTTCAGATTGACCGGCAATGGGTTGCGGCGGACGACATCAATTTACTGGTCGTTCGAATCGATTTTCGTCCTGGCAATCCGGGATTCAACGCGGTCCCGACCCTGCATCTGACCGGCAAGGAGTTCGTTCTCCAAGGCCAGTGGCAATTCCGTCTGGGCGACAATTCATCCTGGTCGAACATCCCGCTTCCAGCAAAATTTGGCGTCTCTCCGGATATCTTGTTTGAGCCGTAATCTTTCTGAGTGGATAGGATTTCGACCCAGCCAAAGGTTGCTAAACATTGGGCGCCGAACCAGAAGCCGCGCGAAACGCCCCAATCTCTGGCGAAATTGGCTACAGAAATCGCTCACGGCGTTATCCGTCGGGGCCGACGGAAATCAGTCAGGGGCAAGCCAGTGAAGCCAGTGCCACCCTACGCCGTTAAGGACCGAGGAAATAATTACTGTCCGAACTATTGACAATTCGTTATTGAACCACGGATCACACAGATTACACGGATGAATTCAA
>JAQGHT010000493.1 GCA_028291565.1 Planctomycetaceae bacterium
TCAGCCAGGCGATCTGTCCCGGATGATGCCGCCCATGATGAGAGATCTCGAACTGAAATTGGAGCTTTTGACTTTGGCTTTGGCTTCGATCACGGTTTCCGCGCCAAATGCCTTTCCATCCCAAACCCTGGAGTGCGGTGGCTGGACGCCGCACTCCATTTGATTGAAATGGCAGTTCCAGAAAATCAAGACCGAGATGTTCAAACTTGACCCTGCTGACGATCGGTTTTTGAATGACCTATGTCGCTATTCCAAGACAATGGAGGGCTGCGTCAAGCCGCAGTACTCGAGGGCGCCGAAGTGCGGTGGCAGGAAATCGCCGCTTTATCTGACGTTTCTTAATCCGGGATAATGCCTATTTTGATGAGGTTTTTGGAGATCCGATTGATTCGGGATCAGTTCCGGTGTAACGTCAGACGCGGTATTGGTCAATTACTTGTGGCACTGTGAGTTTCTCATTGCTTAGAAGCAATTGCCAAACAGCATATCTCCAGGCGATTGCCTTCCTGAAAAATAGAGGAAATCACTGGACTTCAAGACCTTAGCTGGAAGCGATCGGAACTTGTCAGAACTCCGCGCGTTTCCGAGTTCCATCGAAAATCAATTTGATCTGAGTGGTCTAGTTTGTGACTTGAATTGACGGCAACGAGATCCCGTTTGCCAGCTTACTGATGACGCGAGAACCGTGCTTGAGCACTTCTAAATCTGATCAAGTAAATCTGATCAAGCGGGTCGGCGTTTTTCCCGAAGTTTCTGCAGTAGAGGGGCAGCATGGCAGTAACAGCTGAGTTCACCTCACTTTTTGGTCAAGCGAAGCAGCATCTCAAGCACCGTGAGTTTGACCAGGCGATTGATCTGTTCCAGCAAGCCCGTCAAATCGATGACGATCAGCCCGAAATGCATGAAGCACTGGCGGCCACTTATGTCATGGCCGGGAATCTTGATCTGGCCATCGAGCATCTGGTTTTGGTGACCCGTCTGTCGCCTCGTCGCACGACTGCGTTTGTTAATCTGGGGGCCCTCTACAATCGACAAGAGAATTATCAGAAAGCGATTGAAATGTGCCGCAAGGCAATCTCCATCGATCGAAAATCGGCGGATGGTTACTACAACCTGGGAATCGCCCACAGAAAGCTGAAACAAATGGCTCTCGCCGTTCCAGCCTACCGCGAAGCCATCCGGCTTAACCCCCAAATGGCAGTCGCGTACCAGAATCTGGGGAATGTATTCACGGACATGGGGAACTTTCGCGAAGCAATTGTGCACTTCAAACAGGCCTTGGTGATCGATCCCAATTTCGAAAAAGCTCAGGTGGGACTGGAAAGGGCCGAGCAACTCAAGGAAGCGAGCAAAACCGCTGTCAATCCGTTTGGCCGATTAGTCGACATGGAGAAAGAGCAGTCGCTGTCGCTCGATCCGTCGCATTTTCGAACGTTGACCGACGAAGAGCGACAAATTGATCGCCAGACTCTGCATATCGCGATCCTGACGATCGGGCGCAAGGCCAAGGATTTGCGAGATCAACTGAAATCCAAGCTCGCGCCGGAACTGATTCAACTGGAACACAACCTGTCCAGCAAGTCCGATTTCGATGCCATTCTGAATCAATTCAAGCCCATTTCGAATCTGTTTCAAAACGCCAGTAAAATGCTTGAATCCGCGACCCGGGAGCTCCGCGACCATGAGCAACGACTCCGCGTGAAGCCTTGAGGCCTACATCCCACTTTGCCAAATTCACGCAACTTGGCGACGCTGCGCTTCGGGGTGGCAATGGAACAGGAAGCACCCGATTCATTTTTATTCCGGGTCGCTATTTAAGATCTTCAGATAGCTCTCGTAGCGGGTGAGCGCGATCAGGTCTCGATCGACAGCCTGCTTGACCTGGCAACCGGATTCGTGAGTGTGGCTGCAGCTGGAAAACTTGCAGCGTGAGAGATAAGGCCGGAATTCCCGAAAGATTCCACACGCTTCCGCGGGTTCGATGTTGCTGAGCTGAAATTGACGGACTCCCGGGGTATCGACAACCCAGCCGCCAAAGTCGAGCTCCAATAACGTTGCATTGGATGTTGTGTGCCGCCCCTTGCGTGTTTCTTCACTCACTTCGCCGGTGGCGAGTTTCATTCCCGGCTGCACGGCATTCAATAAGGAGGATTTTCCAACACCACTTTGACCGGTGACGACTGTTTCGCGATGTCGCAGAATTCGCTTCAGCCGTTCGATTCCCTTTTGTTGCGTGACACTCACCAGGAGCATCTCGTAACCGAGCTGGCTGTATAAGCCCAGGAATGGTTGCAGGCGGACCGGGTCGACCAAGTCGACCTTGTTGACGCAGATAATGGGCCGAACTCCGCCAAGTTCCGCGCTGATAAGATAGCGATCGATGAGATTCGGTTTGAATTGCGGATCGGCCGCCGCGACGACGATCAATACCTGATCGACGTTCGCCACCAACAAATGATCCCCGCGTCGAGTCTTACGCGAGAGCGTGCCGTGTCGAGGCTCGACACGTTCGATGACCCCTTCGGCTGGCCCCGACTGAGTCAACCGGACACGGTCGCCCACCACAACTGCGTTTCGCTGTTCGCGAGCCAGCGTGTTCACAACCCTGCGGACGCCGCAGTCAAAGTTGCGCTGGTCATCAGTATGCACCAGAAAACTCGTACCACGATTGGCCGTGACGCGACCGGCCAACGTTTGATTTTCATCAACCGCGCGCTGCCATTGGCCGTCCTCGCCTTCTTCGACACCAATAATAGTTCGATACCGCGATAAGTCTCCTTTACCGGAAACACGTTCTGATGACGGGAGCTCGGTTGAGTCAACACCGTCGGAACGCACTTTTCGAGTCAAGTCGGGCTGTGGTCCGACATGGTTCCGATTCTTCCGAAACTGAACGCGAGTTTTCTTTTTCTTGCCCAAGCAATTCGACCGTTAAAGGAAAAGCGAAAATGGAATCAGCCCCAACTTTATTTTCACCATCATACACAAAAACGCCCGGCATCAAACGAAGCCGAGCGTTTTCGATTTTTTTGTCGCGGCACGGATTGACGAATTCTTGCGTCGATCTCGTTAACAGTCGGATGGTTGACTCATTTGTCGGCATCCCCAACTCACTCAACCGAACTTGGCGACTATGGCAGCAAGTCTTTCACGGTATCCCGCTCCGTCTTCAATTCATTCACCGTGATGTTGATCTTCTCCTGAGCAAACTCATTGACCCCCAGGCCTTGCACGATCTTCCATTTCTTGCCGTCGGTCGTCAGTGGGAAGCCGCAAATCAAGCCCGCTTCGATTCCGTAACTGCCGTCGCTACAAACGGCTGCGCTGAAACAATTCCCAGCGGCGGTTGGGCGAACAATACTCTTGATCGTGTCCAGAGCGGCATTGGCTGCCGAAGCCGCGCTGCTGGCCCCGCGAGCCTTGATCACAGCGGCACCACGCTGCTGAACGCTCGAGATAAACGGGCCCTGCAACCAGGCATCGTCCTGAATCACTTCTGCCGCGGCCTTACCGTTGATCTTGGCGTTGAAGAAGTCCGGAAACTGTGTTGCACTATGATTGCCCCAGATTCCCACGTGCTGGACTGCCGCGTTCGGTACGCCGGCCTTCTGTGCCAGTTGCGAAACAGCTCGATTTTCATCCAGGCGGGTCATTGCGAACCACCTGTCACTGGGAACTTCGGGAGCATTT
>JAQGHT010000545.1 GCA_028291565.1 Planctomycetaceae bacterium
TTGAATGCTGCGGGTGAGACAAGGCTCGCCGCGAAACCCTGCTGCGTCTGGCGGAAGCATGTCAGTTGGTTTTGTGTATCGTTGGCACAGACATTTGATGCCGTTGGTGTCGGATTGTTGATGGTTGCATTGACGACGTTGGGACCGTTGTAGGTCAGATTGTTCTCTCCACCCGCACGGTTGTATTGCGTATAGCTGATACCGTAGCCGGAGCGAATAACTGTATTGGGCGTATAGCTATAGGCAAAGCCAAGCCGTGGCGCAAGGTTATTAAGAGGCATATTGACAAGAGCGCGATTATAAATAGATCCGTTTGACGCCTGGGTCAGGGTGTTATTAGCCGGGTTAAAGTTGGCCAGCTTGTTGTTGGCCTCATACTGCGGAGTGGCCAACTCGTAGCGCAGACCGGCGTTGAGCGTCAGGTTCGGCCTCAACTTGATATCGTCCTGGACATACATAAAATTCATCCGTTGACGCACGCTTGCAATAAAGAAATTCGTCAGTGAATAAGAGTTTTGGTTTCCGAAGATAAAGTCCGCCAAATTGCGGGCCTGCGAGATCTGCGCGGAAGCGTTATTGCCTGCGGCAGTATCGGTTGGGGTTCCGGCAGTCGTGGAATAGGCGCCACCGTAGTTACTCTGGCCAAAGCTTGGATTGTAGTCGTTGATTTGCGTATTGATTGCCTGATACTCGTAGCCAAGCTTGATCGAGTGGATGCCGTGAACCAGGGTGTAGTTCACCTTCGGGTTGATGACCGAAGGGTTCTGGAACTGCGGACTCGCAGGTTGAGTGCCGAACTGCGAGAACCCGGTGACAGACTGTGCATTAAGGCTACGTACGATAAGAGGGTCGGTGGGCAGGCCGTCCGTGATTCCAGCCGCAGCGAGCAAGCCTGGAGTCCCCACACCGTAGGGTGCTTTCGCGCCCTGGTTGGTGCCGATCCCCATCCGAAAATCGATCAGAGAGCTTGGCGTGATGATGTACGTCGTGCCGAACGCGATCTGCCGATTATAGATATGGACATTGGTATTGGCATTTCCACCGGCTGGTCCTCCAAAGGGAGGAGGATCGAAGATGGTCTCCTCGTGTTCGCTGTAGATACCGAACACGCTGATCTTGGCATTGAACGTGTGATCGACACGGACGTCGCCCTTGTCGTCCTGAATCGTGCCGCGAGGGAAGTTCGTGAAGTTGTTTGCGAAAGAGTTCGGCGTACCGGCCAGAGCGCCGGTGTTCGTTGCCGGAAGAGCGGCAAGGACCGACTTCGCAAGGGTAGTCTGTGCTGAGACGGGGATAACGCCGTTGGCATAGACGGCTCCGGTAATTGGGTTCCGTAACGGGATCGGGGCCGTGGTGCCGTCGACGCGATGCAGAAGAAAAGTACCTGTGCGCTGCTCTGCCGTGGGAAGAGTGGCTGTGGCAAAGCTCTTGAAGATCTGGCGTACTCCTTCGTAGTCCATAAAGAAGAAAGTGTGGTCCTTCCAGATCGGCCCTCCGAAGGTCCCTCCAAATTGATTGCGGATGAAGGTTGGTTTTACCCCGCCGGCCGGCGCGAAGGGTCCAATCGCGTTCAGGTCCGTGTTGCGGATATAGTCCCATGCCCGCCCATGAAACTGGTTTGTCCCTCGACGAATCGAGGCATTGATCACCGCACCGGAGGCGCGGCCGTATTCAGCGCTGTAATTGTCGGTCTCGATTCGGAACTCCGATACTGCATCGGGCGACGGAGGAATATTTTCGTTTCCAAATCCCTGGTTTGACGTGCCGTACGAGTTGTTGTCCAGACCATTCAACAGAAAGTTGTTGAACGCGCTACGCTGCCCATTCACATTGAAGGACGCCTCGCGGCTCGTGGTCGACTGGTTCTCCAAAAATGATTTGCGCACGCCCGGAGCCAGCAGCGCCAGGTCGGCATACGACCGTCCGTTCAGAGGAAGGTTCTCGATCTGCTGTGTCCCGATAACTTGCCCGCGAGAACTCGTCTCTGTCTCCAGCACCGTTGGTGCAGAGGACACTGTTACGGTTTCGCTGACGGATCCGGGTTTCATGGACAAGTCCACTCTCTGCCGCGAATCGGTGGTCAACCTGAATGGTGGGGTCTGCGCTTTTTCGAAACCTTGCGCCTCAGCAACAATGGTATAGGTGCCGATCGGTATGCTGGCGAACTCATATCGTCCCTCTGCATCCGTGACCGCCTTTTGTACGATTCCGGTCGCGGTGTTCGTCAGAGTTACGGAGGTTTTCGGGATTGCAGCGTCCGAGGTATCTCTCGCGTAGCCCAGCACTGAGGCTGATTCGAACTGTGCAAAGGCGCTGAGCGCGGGGATCATCAGAAGCATCGCCAATGCCAGGTGCAACCCTCTCGAGGCCAGTAACGAAACTGCTGCCTTCTTCAAATTGCCGGTCAAAAAAGCGTAGATTTCTTTTTTATGAATGCGCATGGTGTAGTCCTTGTTCAAGCGAATTGGCCTCTGAGTTATGGCGAACCCCCTAACGGAGCTTCGCCGAATGGTTTCTGACATCAGTTTCGCCGCGTAGTTTTCTGATATACGGGGGACGGCGAAACGTTACTAACTCGGGGGAGGCACTGTCAAGCAAAATCTGCTTACTAAACCGATAACGTAAACGATGACCCGATGGCTGTAACCACAAGCCATCCTGCTGTTTACAGGGAAAGACTATGGCGTTTATCGCCAACTTAGAATTTGGCTTTTCCGGCTCGAGTCAGCCAGTCGGAGGCCTGCCCCCAGACGAATGATTGCTTACGTGATTTCAAGCTGTCGAACGATGGGAATATTGGCGTCGCTTCGAGAAACACTCCTCAGCAAGTCACTCTTTCACAGCAAAGCCCAAGGCGACGCCGCGTCTCAGGGTTCAGTTGGTAACACATCGAGTGACTTCTTACCAGGCAATCTTTGCAGGAAAGAACTCAGCAAACAAATCATCGTAGTAGGGTTTTAGCTCGGTTAGATTGGGCTTGGTATGTCCTTTGGAGTACAGGTCATACACATTGAATTTGTTGACCCACTCCAGCATCTCTATATCGTGCTCGCTCATCAGGTGACGGTACGCGCCATGCCGGTGCGCCGAATAGAAAGAGTGATAGCGCAGCATGTACAGAGATTCTTCCGGCACGTAATTCTTCATGACCTCGCCAATGTATCCATCGTGGCCGAAGGACATGTGCAACTTATCCAGACCGCAGTTTGGCTCGTAGACGCCGTATTTCGTCTGGTACAGCGGGTTCTTGATGTCGGGGTTGGCCTTGAAGTACTCGGGAAAGACAATGTCTTTCGAGTAAGCGCAGCCCACAGGGAAGGTATCGCCGACCACGCCCCACTGCGGTTCGCCCCAGAGACACAACACCTTGCCAAGATCGTGAATGAAGCCTGTCAGCACAAACCAGCGGGGGTGACCATCCTTTCGGAGTGCCTCCGAGGTCTGCAGTAGATGCTCAATCTGTGTCAGGTCAGTATCTGGATCGCTGTCGTCGACCAGGGTATTCAGAAACTCCGCCGCCTCCCAGATGCTCTTCTCGCCTTTATCCAAGCCAAAGTATTCCTTCTCTTTGGCTATGACATAGTCGAACGTCTGATACTGATGGTTCAGCTGATAGAACTCCGCTACACCAGGGGTAGCCTTTTCGTCATACTGACGAAACTCGTCTTCGCTCTTGCCCTCCTGGTAACGGCCCGTGAGGAAATCATCCCATTCGTCAATATCTTTCAGAGGTGCATTGGATGTGACAATCTGTGTAGCCATGGAATTTTTCCTCCAGTCGGAAGTCCTGCAAGTTGCGTTACCGCTAACTGACCTCGACTATACGGCTCGCCGTTGGAGATGGCAAGAGAATTTACTTGTCCCGGCCGACTATTTTCCTGCTTCCCTGCTGATCCGCAGTTCCACTGTAAGCGGCTGATATATCTGGAGAAGATCGGGCAGATCTTTACTCCTTCACAGCTAGGAACCGCCGGATCCGCGAACCGTGGATTCCCGAACCACCAGAGTCGACTGGACAAGAACGCTCTTTGGCGCTTGCTCCGGTTTGACTGAGAGTTCGAGCGCCAATTCGCCAGCTATCCGGCCCAGCTCCGTCGTTCCATGATCAATCGAGCTTAGTGGAACACGCAGG
>JAQGHT010000578.1 GCA_028291565.1 Planctomycetaceae bacterium
GACGGCCGTGGTGGACAGATCGACGTTCGAGGTAGCAAGTTGCTGAACTTCAATCGCTCCGATGTCATAGCCTGAACCGTCACCGCGCCCGGACAGATTCGGATCCTTGAAGCGGGGATTACCGAAGAAGTCGGTCGCCGGCGCGCCGGAACTCGTTCCTGAGTCTTCGGCGGGAGATCCTGGACGCAACTGGTACTGACCGCCCTGGCGGTTGAAATATTTCGGATCGACAGAAACATTGCCGCCGGTTCCGGTCAGGGGCGCCAGGCCCGTGTAGTTCGCGGCATTGGGATTAAAGACGTCCGTGAAACTCATGGTCAGATTCGTCGGACCGGTTTGGAAAATCCCGTCACTCGTGTTGTTGGTGATCAAATCGTTGGTCAACGTCGCGGTGGGCGAGTCCAGCAACACACCGCGCAAGTTGCCATCGATCGTGTCGTTGATCGCAATCAGGTGCGATCCCGATTCCGCCTGAACTCCGACGCCACCGTTATTGACAATCAGGCTGTTCGTCAGTGTCAGTGTCGAACCGGCTTCGGATGCGATCCCGACGTGTCCAGAGTTCCGAACCACACTATTGCTGACTGTCAATAACGTGCCGGTGACGTTGATGGCGCCGAACGTGCCGTCGTCCGCATCATGGCCATAACGCATCTCAATGTGATCGAGGCTACTGTTGGCGCTGGATGCCATAATCGCGATGTTAAAGCCGGTTCCGTTCCCCGGCGTGGAATGGGATCCATCATTGTTGGTATCGCCTCCGACGGTGTCATCCGTTAAGGCTGTAAACACAACGGGGGCTGCGGTGGTCCCTTCCGCCTTCAAATTGCCGTTCACAATGAATTCGACCTGACCGTAGAGCGACTTGACGACTTGCCCCGGAGACAACGTCAGCGTCACTCCGGCGGGAATAGTCACCGTTGCCGAACTGCCATTCAGGATATAGACGATGTCGGGATTCCAGGTGACGCTGGCCGGCAGTGTGTTACCTGACAATAGTAATCCGTTGGTTCCATTGTTGGTCAGCGTGTTGCCGTGGATTAATGGCTGGGACGTAAAGTCCGCGTTGATGGCGGCGCCCGAGTTGTTCTGAAAAGTGTTGCCGGTCAGGATCGGATTGCCGTCGATGATTCGGAGGCCGGCACCACCCGCATTGGCCAGCAGACTGTTGGAGATCGTCAATTGCCCGCCATTGTCAACCACTTCGCCCACTTCAGATCGGCTCCCGAAAAAGACATTAGTATGATCCAGGACGCTGCCGGTGCTGGTCCCATTGATCTGAATGTTGCCCCAGGTGCCGTTCTCGGCGGTATTCGCCGCTCCGTTGCCATTGGTATCTCCCCCGTGTAAGTCATCCCGATCGGCCGTGAAAATCACCGGCGCCGCCACGGTGCCGTTCGAAAGCAGTGTGCCATTGACGATCAGGGCGTCCGTGCCGCCCGGGGTTTTGATGATCTGGCCGGCACCAGTTGTCAATGTGTCACCTTGCGGAACGGTGACGGTCCCCTTCAATGCATAAACCACATCGGGATTATTCCAGGCGACACTGGCGGTCAGCACTCCTGCATCGAGTTGCACCCCGTTGATGAGATTTTTGTCGTCATCGTGGATGATGGTCCCGGTGATCACCGGTTGGCTACTCAGGTCCATGCTGATGGCGGCGCCCGAGTTATTCTGAAAAGTGTTGCCGGTCAGGATCGGATTGCCCTGGATGATTCGGAGGCCGGCACCACCCGCATTGGCCAGCAGACTGTTGGAGATCGTCAATTGCCCGCCATTATCAACCACTTCGCCCACTTCAAATCGGGCTCCGTAGAAGAGATTGGTATGATCCAGGACGCTACCGGTGCTGGTCCCATTGAACTGAATGTTGCCCCAGGTGCCGTTCTCGGCGGTATTTGCCGCTCCGTTGCCATTGGTATCTCCCCCGCGTGAGTCATCTCGATCCGCCGTGAAAATCACCGGCGCCGCCACGGTGCCGTTCGAAAGCAGTGTGCCATTGACGATCAGGGCGTCCGTGCTGCCCGGGGTTTTGATGATCTGGCCGGCACCAATCGTGAGTGTGTCACCTTGCGGAACGGTGATCGTTCCCGTAAGTGCGTAAACCAGGCTGGGATTATTCCAGGTGACACTGGCCGGAAGTGTCGAGCCATTCAATTGAAGCCCATTGAGACCATTACCGCTGACGGTCGCCGCCGTAATGACCGGTTGGCTGGACAGGTCCGAACTGATCGCCGCGAGACGATTGTTCTGCAGCGAGACTGCCGTCAGCACCGGATTACTTGCCTGAATGCCGATTCCGGCATTGATCGAATTGGAGATGCTGCTGTTGGACAGCGTCAGTTGGCCTCCGGCAACCAGCAGTTCTTGCGTGGCACCGTTTCCGCCATACCGGATGTTGACATGATCGAGGATGCTGCCCGTACTGCCGGTCAGGAATTCGATTTGACCCCAGTTGCCGCTGCTGGGACTGGAAGCGCCGCCGTCACCATTCGTATCTCCCCCGGTGTCATCGCGCAATTCAGTGAAGACAATTGGCGCGCCGGACGTGCCTTGCGCCAGCAGCGTTCCATCAACCGTGAAAGTGAAACCGGAACTGTTGTTGAATTTGACAACGGCTCCCGGCTCGATCGTCAACGTCGCACCAGCGGGAATATGCACGTCACCCGTGATCCGTTGGACCTGTCCGGCCACCCAAACTGTTCCATTCGGAATATCTCCCGTCCAATTGGTCAACAAAAAACGCTCCTCAAGACTTTCAATGCTGGTCTTGAAGCGTTGCTTTCGACGGAGTTGTTGAGTGAAACGTCGCATTTTGGCCCAGAAATTCAGCGACATCGAAATATCTTTCTTCAAACGTGCTATCGAATCGTCAAGGTACTCACTCAAACCAATGAATTTTGGATTGGCGCCGTATTTACCGTCGACTATCAGGCGAGTTTGGCGGCATAAACCCCGGGATTCTACCGCGTGAAATCCCGGTACTGACGACTTCGGGCTCATCTATTTTTCAACAGGCATTGTTCCGACAGTTGTCGAAAACAAGAGATCTTCGTCAAATCGCATCACAAGTATGTCAGAGGCATACCCTTGAGGGAAGACAAATCAGA
>JAQGHT010000634.1 GCA_028291565.1 Planctomycetaceae bacterium
GTGAATCTTCTCCTCGACGAAGACCCGGCTGCCGGCACAACAGCATTGTCCCTGGTTGAAGAACAGTCCAAACTCGGTTCCCGCCACCGCCGCATCCAGGTCTGCGTCAGCAAAAATCACGTTGGGACTCTTGCCGCCGAGTTCGAAGGTCAAACGTTTCAGAGTCATTGCGGCGTCAGACATGATGATCTGAGCCGTGCGATGTTCACCAGTAAACGCGATCTTGTGTACACCGGGATGTTTGACCAGTGCGGCACCCGCCGTCGGGCCATACCCTGGGATAATGTTGATCACTCCGGGTGGAAAACCGGCTTCCATCGCCAATTCCCCCAACCGCAAACAGGACAAAGGTGTTTGTTCGGCCGGCTTCATGATGACCGTGCAGCCAGCGGCCAGAGCCGGGCCCCACTTCCAGGCCGTCATGAGCAGTGGAAAATTCCAGGGGATGATCTGCCCGGCCACGCCAATGGGTTCGCGGCGGGTATAACAGAAATAGTTGCCGCGAATCGGGATGGTGTCGCCGGTCAACTTGTCGGCCCAACCCGCGTAATACCGCAGGCAATCGATGGCCAGTGGCAAGTCGGCAGCACGGCTGTCACGAATTGGTTTGCCGTTGTCCAGAGTTTCCAGAGCGGCCAGTTCTTCAAGATGCTGCTCGGCCAGATCGGCCAGGCGATGCAGCAATCGGCCCCGTTCCCGCGCATCGAGCTTTGACCACGGCCCGTCAAACGCTTTGCGGGCCGCCTTCACAGCCAGATCGACGTCGGCCGAGTCACCCTCGGCGACGTCGGCGATCTTTTCCTCGGTCGCCGGGTTGATCGTCTCGAACGTCTTCCCACTGAGAGCGTCACGCCATTTGCCGTCAATCAACAGCTTCGTGGGGCCGATCTTGGGAGATTTTGTAACAGTTGTCGCATTGGATTTCACGGTCGCGGTGGCCATGGCTGCGCTCCTTGGCTGAGTGGTAAGTGATCCTCGTGCGGTACGAGATTCCAAATCAATTGCGATGCAAAAACGATTGTCCTGCACCAGTTGAATTGTACCAGAATCAGACAAGGGGACGAAGACACCCGACGGGTTCGTCGCTTGTGGAACGGAATGTTCAGAAGTTTCAAGGAACTCTACAGCGAACGGTTAGGAATGGGACTTATGACTCTCGTAAGTCCCATACGTCCCATTTTTTAGTATTCCGTCGAAAGTCGAATTCGCAGAGTGGCTGCTGACTTCAAGTTGGATGAAATCTTACTTTGTGGGCGGCGCTGCTGCCTTCAGAAATCCACGGGCATCCATCCACGCGGCACAGCGAACTGGCCAGGTCGACAACACTGGATCGTTGGCTGCCAATCCAACTCCATGGCCACCCTTCTCGTAGATATGCATCTCGCCAGGTACTCCCTTAGCTCGCAACGCCATATAGAATACAACGCTGTTCTCTGGCGGAACTCCCGTGTCTGCTGACGTATGGAACAGAAATGTCGGCGGTGTTTCTCGAGTCACCTGTTTTTCATTGGACAGATTCTCCACCAGTTTGGCATCCGGCGTCATACCCAACAGATTGTTACGTGATCCAACGTGGGTGAAAGAAGAATTAAGCGAAATAACTGGATAACACAAAATCAGCAAATCGGGCCGGCAGCTGGCTTTGTCGATTGGATCCTGTGCCTCTGCGTTGCCCGAATCAAAATGAGTTCCCGCTGTGGATGCCAGGTGTCCGCCCGCCGAAAAACCCAGGATCCCAATCCGTTGCGGGTCAAGTTTCCATTCGACGGCGCGAGCACGAACGGTTCGAATCGCACGTTGAGCGTCTTGTAGCGGAGCGGGATGTCGGTACCGCGGTGCCAGACGGTATTTGAGCATGAACGCTGTGATGCCATGTGAGTTCAACCACGCACCGACATCTTTTCCCTCGTGACCAACCGCCAGATGCCCATACCCGCCACCCGGACAGATCACGATTGCAGACCCATTAGCCTTCCCTTCTGGCGGAAGAAAGACAGTCAGAGTTGGCTTATCGACAGACTCTTGACCAACGGCACCTGGCGCACCGTTCGGCCAGAGTTCCAGCTCCGTCGGGGCAGGGCTCTCCGCAAAGGCGGTAACCGAGAAAAGACTGGCCAGGACTGCCGCGAAGACGTCGAGCATCGAGTTTTTCATAAGTTGCTGTTCTTGTCCTTACCAATGGGAAATCGGTCCGTTCGGAACCTTGATATCCGCCGTGGGAATTGGATTTTTGCGAGTTCCGTGACGGACTCGCAATTCTGCGATGTTGGCTTCGAATTCCTCGACGCTCCAGAAGTTCTGCATGCGTTTTTCCAGATCTTCGGGAATCCCCAACCGTGCGCCATACCAGATGCCGAATTTGCGGAACTCGACGCAACTGCGTTCGGCCCCGTGCTGCTCCAGCATCAGATAGAAGTGGCGTCGCAGGAATTCAATCTGTTCTTCCGCAGGCGGATCCCAGGGTCCTGTTAATCCCTGGTAGGCCCGTTGGATCCGGAAATAGAGCCAGGGGTCGAGCATCGCACCTCGTCCCACTGCGACTGCGTCACAACCGGTAATGCGACGCATGCGGAATGCATCGGCGACCGTTCGCACGTCTCCATTGCCGACGACTGGAATTTTTTCGACCGCATCGACCACGGATTTGATGCCGAACAAGTCCGTCCGCCCGCTGAAGCCCTGGGCTCGAGTCCGGCCGTGAATCGTGATAGCCGCGACACCAAGTTTTTCAAATTCCCGCGCCAGATAGGGGGCCGTCATGTTTTCACGATCCCATCCGAGCCGCATCTTCACGGTAACGGGAATCGAGACGGACTCTAAAATTGTCCCGACCAGCTTCTTGGCCACGTTGGCATCGCAAGCGAGACGTGCTCCCCCGCCGGTTCCCACAATCTTGGCCATGGGACAGCCCATGTTGATGTCGATCGCCGAATAGCCTTGATCTTGCAGGACCTTGGCGGCCTTGGACATCTCATCGAGTTTACTGCCATAGATTTGCACGGACAACGGGCGATCGACGTCGTTGGTGGCAATCAATTCGTAAGATTTGCGGTGCTTGTGCACAATGTGCACGGCCTGTACGAGATCTGTCGTTGCCAGGCCCAACCCACCACGTTCGCGAATCACCTGACGAAATGCGAGATGCGTATAGCCGGCCAAAGGTGCCAGGAAATAGCGCGTGGGGATCTGCAGATTGCCGATCGTGATTTCGCGTGTCTCATCGGGAAACGGCGGAATCAGCGAATCCACATTTTCGTCTGGGCGCGCAGACAAATCGTCGCCCATTGCTTCGGGTGCCGTAATCATCTTCGCGGCGTCTGTTTCAGTCGACTCTTCAGTTACCGTGGCCAACATATACCTTGTGTGTTAAGAATAAGATGTTCTTGCGCGGAGAAGCAGCCAGAGAAGACTCATTTCCCGTTACGAATCGGATCAATTCCCAATTCTGCCAGGGTGTCTTTGACTTCTCGGATCGGCAAACCGATCACGTTCGACAAGCTGCCGGTCACTTGCTCTACAAACAGACTTCCGGCGCCCTGGATGGCATAGCCGCCGGCTTTACCGCGAGGTTCTCCCGTTTCGAGATACCATTCGAGCCACCGATCGACGTCATTCGCAAATCGGACCAGAGTCGTCACGAGAAACGTCTTGGTTTTCAAAACGCCGTCGACTGCACCCGAAATACAGACACCCGTCAATACCTGATGTTCGCGTCCGGCATAATACTCGTGAAACCAACGCCGGACCAGTTCATTTTGCTCGGACGAATCGGGCGGTTGCCCTAACACAACTGGCATTTCATCGAGACCAGAAACCACGACAACCGTATCTCCTGCGATAATCGCAGCGTATGGCTGCTTCAGATTGTGCAGGGATTCGGCCACGCGGTCATGCTTTTCCTGGGCGATTTCCAGGACTCGGCGAAAGACTTCCGGCAGCGACTTAAGGCCCTCGAATCCCTTTTCGGCTGCCGAAGGTGGAGTGTGTACCAGAATCCGCGACGCGGGGATAATTGATTGCAGCAATTCCAGCCGCCGAGGCGACCGAGATGCGAGAACAATGGGCAGCATGGTGTTCACTCTTGCGGGAGTAGAGGCGAGCGTCCAGCGTAAGCCGGATCGTGTATTTTGCGATCAGACACCCGTCCTCATCAAACTGCGGTATATCCTCCATCCACCATCAGATGCGCTCCAGTCACATAGGAAGCCTCTTCTGATGCCAGAAACAAGATCGCATTGGCGATTTCTCTTGGTTCTCCGACCCGTTTGAGCATCGATGCACCGCCCCATGTGGGATCCGTATCCGCCGTCTCGCGGGTCAGGCCTTTCTCTTTCGCGAGTTTTTCGACGATTTGCGTCCAGATGGTTCCCGGGCACACCGCATTCACCCGAATGTTGTCGGGAGCCAGATCGAGCGCCATGCAACGGGTCATCGTGGCGATCGCAGCTTTGGTGGCATTATAAGTGACAAACTGCGGCTGAGCGATGAAACTCGAAATCGATCCCAGATTCACAATCGAGCCACCGCCCGCTTTCCGAATTTCCGGTACGACGTGTTTGGAAACCAGCGAGGTTCCAATCACGTTGACATCGAGGATCTGCCGCCATTCTTCGGGGGTGGCGTCGATTCCGCGGAGTACGAAAATGGCGGCATTGTTGACGAGAATGTGGATGCTTCCAAATGCGGCAACTGTGGCCTGTACCATTTGCCGGACACTGTCTTCTTTGGAAACGTCGGTCTTCACAAATAACGCTCGTCCGCCAGCGGCAGTAATTCGGCGCACGGTGTCCTGCCCAGCCGGTTCGTTAATATCCGCCACCACGACTGCGGCGCCTTCTTCCGCAAATCGCAGGCACGTCGCTTCGCCGATTCCCATCGCTCCGCCAGTAACGACGGCCACTTTTCCAATTAACCGCATCGATGCTGCTCCCCAATTGACTGATCTGACCTGCTGACTGATCTGAAGCGGGTGACGGAACTGAACCGGATCCCCCACGCGAGTCACATCCTATCCGGACCACGCACGAGTTTCGAGGATTCACGGATTTACGAGAGGGTTAACGGCGTTGCATTCACAGTTCGAGTCCAACCTCGAGACAGTAGCCTCGGGAATCATTCAGCCTTGGGATTTCCCATGTCTCACTTGATTGCGAAGCGGAGTGTTGAAAGAATTATAATGTTCGCGGCCACAAATGAGTCTTTTTCAACACTGATCCCCGCGCTCAAACGTCTCATTCTTAACCGTGCGCGGTAAAACGCGCATGAGAGCGGTTGATTTGGATCTCGCCTTCCAGTGACTCAAAATATTGTCATCTCACACGGTTGTCTCATACAAGGAAAATGGCCATGTTTCAGAGAGGATCCTGGAGTTGTGGATTGCTGCTGATCACCGTATTTACGGGCTGTGACGTTTCGAATCCGGCGAAAGGCCCAGATCGAAAAGTCCTTGCTCCACCGGGAATTGCGCCCGTGGGCTTCGATCTCCAGGATGCAGGTCGCGCGGCCCCTCAACAGCCAGTGCAGCAAGCTGCCGCGCAGCCTCAGGGCGGTCCCGTGCAGCAGCCAGTACAACAACCGATGCAACCGCAGCAGGCGGCCCCTGTGAACGATGGCAAGGGGATCATTGGCAAGAGCACCAACCAGGTCAGTGAAATGCGGCCATTAATGGCGCAAAATCCCAATCTGAAAATCATCGACAACAAAGCTGCGGGTGATGATCCGCTGACATTTGCGTGTTCGGCCTATATTTCCCTGCGATCACGTGCCAGTACGCTCGGCTTCGAAGCCGCATTAAAGCAACACAGAATTGTCGAGATGCGGAATCTCACGTACCAGGAATTCATCAACATGATGAAAGAAAATCACGTCGAATTCACCACTCTGTATGCCTGGCAAGTGTATGCCTACGACCCGCAGGATGGCCGACTGGTCATCCTGGAAGATGCCACTTTGAAACCGCGGTAATAGTAAGTAGCCCCCTCAATCCAAGGACCTGATTTTGACTTCCGCTTACGATGCGATCTTGCTGGTTTCTTTTGGTGGTCCGGAGTGTCGTGAGGACGTCATCCCATTTCTGGAAAATGTCTTGCGGGGCCGCAATGTCCCTCGCGAACGCATGCTGGAGGTTGCAGAGCATTATTATCATTTTGATGGCGTCAGTCCCATTAATGGTCAGTGCCGGGAGTTGATCGCCGCTCTTCGTGATGAGTTGGATGCGAATGGTATTTCGCTGCCAATTTTTTGGGGAAATCGGAATTGGGCGCCGCTGCTGCCGGAGACGCTGCGCGAGATGTCGCAGCAGGGAATTCAACGTGCCCTGTCGTTCGTAACCTCGGCTTACAGCTCGTATTCGGGATGCCGCCAATATCGCGATAATATTTCGGCTGCTCAGGCCGAAGTCGGAGACCTGGCGCCCGTTGTCGACAAGCTGCGGGTCTTTTACAACCACCCCCTGTTTATTTCCGTGACCTGCGACCGTGTTCTCGCTGCATTAGATCAAATCCCCGCCGAGCGGCGGGATCAGACGCCTTTCGTTTTTACGGCACACAGTATTCCGCTTTCGATGTCGAACCAGTCGGACTACTTGAAACAGCTCACGGAAACGATGCGGTTGGTCACGGAAGGTTTGGGAATTACCGGCGATCGATGCAAACTTGTCTTTCAAAGCCGCAGTGGCCGTCCGGAAGATCCCTGGCTGGAACCTGACGTCTGCGACTACCTGAAGGACCTGCGAAAAAGTGGTGCTGCGGACGTCGTGGTCGCGCCCATCGGGTTTCTATCCGATCACATGGAAGTGCTGTATG
>JAQGHT010000637.1 GCA_028291565.1 Planctomycetaceae bacterium
TTGGGGCCGTAGCTCAATCGGTTAGAGCAGCAAACTCATAATTTGTTGGTTCTCGGTTCAAGTCCGAGCGGCCCCACTCGCCTAAGAGCTATATTCCATAATGGTTTATGGCTCATTTCTATTTCCGGATGTCTTTCCATTTTTTCCAAAAACGACAGGGTTTGGTGTCATTTATGAGGGGTTTAGTGTCAGGGTTTGGTGTCATACCGTCATCTCTGATTCTCTCCTCGGTTGAGACAGAAAGACCACGAGATTCGGGCGGGCGAAGCTACTTCCTATTTCACCGACGCGGGCCGACGATCGAGCCGAATAGTCGGTTTTTCCTTACACCCGTGCGACGAGTGCATTCCAATTCCCAACAGGACAGTGGTTGGCGGGAATTGAACCCGTATTTCCGTATTATGCAACCCATTGCGAGTTAATCGATTGCGTCTCCCGCTCAGAGTGCTGCGCCGTAATGGCGCTGCAGATGGTGTCGCAGACTGTCCCCGCAGGTCGCAGATTGACTCTCATTTTCAAAGTGTCGTGTTTGGGTGCGGTGGCTAAATGATGAAATTCAGCAACAAATTATGGCTCTTGCTGGGGTTAAGGGTTAATACGGCGGCCGACGCAGGGCTGGTTCTATCGTGCCCGCCTAATCTCTGATACATTCGCATCCTATCAACTTGATTTTCATCGTGAGATTTCGGGGGGCCACCGGGATGTATCTCAGCAGAATCGTTGTACGCGGATTCCGGAATTTCGTTCATCTTGACGTGCCAGTTACTGACAAGGTGACCTGCGTGGTGGGTGAAAACAACACGGGTAAATCTAACCTCGTGTTCGCGTTGCGATTGGCCCTCGATGCGGGAATGTCGTCAAACTATCGGAATTTAACGACCGAGGATTTCTCTTCCGGCACGGATATAAGCACCCCACAACAGGTCATCGTCTCCCTTGAATACACTGACTTCGCGGCAAAGGCCAACGAAGAGGGGATGTTGATGCAGTGCGTGGTTGGCCCTAACCTCGCCAGGATCACCTACCGGTTCAGACCGAGGCGAGAAATCCGTGAGGCGATTAAGGCGGGAAAGCACCCCGTCACAGGGCTAACGATTGACGATTATCGATGGGAGATTAACGGAGGCGGTGCAGTTGACCCGGGGATCGCAGAATGGAATCAGGACTTTGGTCAATGGATCAAGTTTGAGGAATTGCAGCAGTCATACTTGGTTGTCCTATTAGAACCGCTCCGTGACGTCGAGCAGCGCCTTCGGCAGACCCACTTTTCGCCTTTAGCAAAGCTCTTGACCCCCGCAGACATCCCAGCGGCCGAGCGCACGGCATTGGTGGATTGCCTAGTCGAAGCGAATTCGAAGATCGCTGGAAGTGCGACGATTTCATCTGTCGGAACCGCGATCAAGAAATCGATGGACGCTACGGCCGGCAAAGCTTTTACGATGGACGTGGCACTGGGTATGTCATCGCCAACTTTTACGGATGTGGCACGGAACCTAACGGTCTTGCTCTCGAATAATGCCGTAAAACAGTTCGAGCCAAGCCGGAACGGCCTAGGACTGAACAATATTCTCTACATCAGTATGCTCGTGACGTTCTTCGCCCGCAGGGTGATGGAAGCTAAGACTGCTGGGCAACTGCTCATCATTGAAGAGCCTGAGGCCCACCTGCACCCACAGTTGCAACGAATACTCTATTCCTCGCTCCGCTCCGACGACGCCCAGACGCTGATTACAACCCATAGCACGCACATCACGTCTCAAGCGCCCTTATCGTCGATGATCATCCTCACCAATGACGGGACTGTTTCCACAAAATCCACGGTTGCCACGAAGTACCCCGACCTTACTGAATCGGAGGCTAGCGATCTTGAACGCTATCTTGATGCTACCCGGTCGACGCTTCTATTCGCCCGGAAGGCGATTCTCGTTGAGGGACCCGCCGAACTCTATCTCATCGGTCCGATCGTCAAAGCGGTCATGAAGATCAACCTTGACGAAGAAGGGATTTCGGTCATTCCGATCCATGGGGCGCATTTTGAATCTTACGCCAAATTGTTCAGGCCAAACGCAATCGCCAAGCGATGCTCGATCATCACAGACGGCGATGCTCAAAATGATGTCTATGAACCGCCGCTAAATGATGAAGATAAGGAAGGTGAAGATGAAATCGATCTCGAATTTGATCTGTTCGCACTTTCACGGGTCCAGAAGCTAAAGGCTCAGGAGAATGATTGCCTGAAGGTATTCGTAGGCGAGACCACGCTAGAACGTGAGTTGACTGAGGTGGGGACGCTGGAAATGTTCGCGGCTGCATGTGCAGAGGTTGGAGCGCCTAGGGTTTCAAAGTTTCTTAAAAAACTCGCTACTGAGCTTCCAAAGACCGGCACGCTTTCCACGGCACAAGGGGCAAAATTGAAGCGTGCCAAAGAGTACGTCTTGAACACTTCAAAGCGGTTCCAAAAGGGGAGGTTTGCTCAAGTTGTTTCTAAGTACGCACACTTGGCGGAATCAATACCAGATTACATTCGACAAGCAGTGGTTTGGGTGACGCAATGATTCCATTAACTGATGAGCAGCAAGCCGCGGTCGATTATCAAGACAATCTATGCCTGACTTCCTGCCCAGGCAGCGGTAAAACGCGGACGATCATCGTGAAGCTTCACCGTTGCATCGAAGAAGTGAGAGGTACGCCGCGCCGGATTGCCTGTATCACCTACACCAATGCTGGCGTGCATGAAATTGAGGCGAGATTACGGTTGTACGGGTCCAGCGGTGACGGCGATCTCTGCGAAGTATCGACAATTCATGCGTTTTGCCTGAATTACGTGTTGCGGCCGTTTGCTCATCTAATCCCTCACCTGCAAGGCGAATGGTCAGTTGCAACGAGCGATGACCCTTGGTTTTCATCCCTCGTTACACGGCTTTCAAAAAAGTATCAGATCAAGGCGAGCCTCGCGGACATGTTTGATGGCCTAAGCAGGACATTTCCGAACGGGAAGCCATCAAAATCAGAGATTCCATTGGCAGCGGTTTTGGAGTTCTTTCAGACCGCTGATGCCGATGGAAAGGTCACGCTTGGGGACATCGTCTACTTTGCGTCGAAGTTGGTCCAAGAACATGACTTCATTGCAAGTGGACTGGCAAGCCGGTTCGCTTGGTTCGTCGTAGATGAGTTCCAAGATACGACGCTGTCACAGGCAATAATGTTGCTCCGCATCCAACAACAAGGGAGATCAAAATTCTTCATTGTTGGCGATCCCAATCAATCGATTTTGAGTTTTGCTGGTGCCAAACCGAAGTTGATGGCGCAATTTGCCGACAGGGTAAATGCCAAGGTTGACTGCCAGCTTACAGGAAATTTCCGGAGTTCGAAGCTCATACTTGATATCGCGGAGCTATTGTGTCCGTCAAATCCTAGGATGGTGGCCATGGGGGAAAACCATGCGTTCCATGTTGCCCCTCGGTATCAGCATTGCAAGACTACCATTGAAGGGGTGTTCGATCACTTCCTTCCGGCGATCGATGCACTGAAGATCGAGATTGGTGAAACGGCAATCTTGGCTCCTTGGTGGATGGACTTAATGAAGGTGGGAAAGCTCCTGCGAGACCGCAGAATACCTATTATTGGTCCGGGCTCGCGGCCCTATCGCCGATCGCATGAGTTCGCAACGCTTTCTGAGGCTTTGGCTGCCTACATGGCAAACGGCGACGCTGAGAACGCAGCGATCGTCCAGAAGACATTGTTCGTCACTCTCGCCAACATTGCAGACATTGCGCCCTGGATGATTTTCCGTTATGACGGGCGGCGGATCGTCTTCAGGCTCATTGGCGAAGCGCACCGCGTTTTTAAGGTGCATGAATCGGCTGTGGAATGGCTACGTGAAACAGCGGCGGCGTGCGAGGCCATATTGATCGAAGAAGAGCTCTTAACTTCAAAACATGCGGGTATATTTACGCGGTCGGCCGCCGCAATGATTTCGGAAATGACGAAGAACGATCCGGACGTTGCGAATATGGCTGCTGTGGATTTGGGTATGGTCGCAAGTCCCAAGAATTGCATGAGCTTGCTCACGATGCATAAGGCAAAGGGGCGGGAATTTGATGCGGTTGCGGTTATCAATCTGCACGATGACAGGGTGCCAAACTTCAATTATAAGACCAAAGAGGATGAAGACGAATACAGACGACTTCTGTACGTGGCGGTGACCCGAGCGAGGAAGTTACTGATGCTCTTCACAGATCAGGGCGACCACAGGAATCAGCCATCCAGATTTTTGCGGCGACCTTATCTCGGTATGTGTTAACTACGCGACCTGCTTGCCCCTGGCCGTAATACTGCCTGCTCATATCACTCAGCAACCGCCCATCCCTCTCGCCCAGCACAATCGCCACGGTCTGAAACGCTATCCGCGCCCCATAGTCTTTCGCTGGTTTCCTCAATGTGCGCGGGCAGGATGGTTTCGATGGAGTCGTAAAAGGCCCTAACCCCCGCGCTGGAGGCCTCGTGTCGCCGGCACCTGTACTGGGCGAACTAATGGTCCAAACGTATGCCGGAAATCCTTTATGGGCAGCTGAAATTTGCATCGGGGATGAAACCGCCCCTCTCGCACGGTGCCACCAGATGGTCTGCATTGCCCGGATGCGTTGCTAAGGTAAAGCATAGGTCCAGGGTTCGAGTCCCCGTGGCGGCTAATACATAACCCGCAATTCTGAAAGGAGTTGTGGGTTATTGCATTCTTTGAGAAAAGTTAATTTAGTCCAGATTCTGTGCGGATTTTCATCCTCTTGCGGTCGATTCCGTGCGGCGATTCCGTGCGTCGGCGTCAAAAACTAGTAACGATCCGATTTACCGCTTAACTCTCCATTCTTCAATTTGATTTGGCGTGCGGAATGAAGAACTTGCGTCCGACGATTCTGCATCCCGACTATTCGGCAAAAAGGATAGAAAGACGCAAGAAACACATTGAAACTTTGTCTCTCCCGAGCATGAATGGGTTTCGCATTGTTCCAGCTCGCTCTCCTACAACCGATTTACTGCGACCTGACATCGCCAGCAAACAGGAAGCCCAATGTCGGTTGGTAACGATCTTCGAAGGCTTTCTCGACAATGGCTTCTTTTTGATCCACGCGGTGGCGAAGTGCGATCTTGGATTTTGTGCCGAATGCCTGGCGGGCTACCGGCTCATCGATTCCTTCGAGTCGAATCTGGTTCGTTTCCTTTCCGACTAAGATGCCAATCGTGTCGCCATCACTGACACGGACGGTGACAATCCAACTGTCTTTCCTTCGGGGGGAACCTTTGGAGCATCGCCGAATTTTGAACGAGGGGCTTCATCCTCCTGTATCCAAACGTCGTGAGCTGCGAAAGCAGTCTCCAAAGGACAATCAGTTTAAAGAACGGTCTGAACAACCATTTTGAAGATCGAGTCGAGCTTAACGCCGAATTCGATTACGGGCTCGGCGTAGTCAAAGACGACGGAACCGGAAAACCGAGGTCTTTTCCGATTAGAGATCCACCTCATAATGACGCAAATTAGGCATTCTACCCGGTAACATTGCGATGCAGGGTTGCATAGACGAGCCCAAAGGAGAAACACGTCAGATTGCGGTACCAGCGAAGTCTGGGTATCATTTCTCCGAGTCGATCGCACTCAATGCGGTTCAGACTATTCTCAATGGAACCCGGTGTTCAGGACGTGTCGTGACAGTTGCTTCAATTTGTCAGATGAAGAAAACAAATGCCTATTATTGAAACCATCCAAGAACCGTTTGACAGACCATATACGTGCGTGCAATATTCCGACATGGCACTTACTGATTCGGACCGACGAGATGAAACATTCTCTGACGCTGACGCACTTCTCTATTCCGGGCGGTTGACTGAAGCGAGAATGGCGTACCAAATGAACGGTTTTGATATACCGGAGCAAAAACTAATTGCTGCGGCTCATCACTTTCTTGAAATCGGCTGGCTCTCCGCAGCTCAACAGACCTATCAGGCCACCGGCATGCCCATCCCCAGAGATACCTTGATCTCTTACGGAGACCGATTTCTAAATGACGGGGACGTTTGGCATGCGTTTTTATGCTTCGGAGCGGCAGACGCAAAGGACAAACTGGAATCTGTTGCTTCACTGGCCGAAACGACTTCAAATATCGCAAGGCATCGCCTCTGCCTTTCCTTAACGCTTCAAAAACTTGCTACATTGTAGCTTTTCAAATGATCAGGAGCTAATCGACCCACTTTGGCGCTTCCGTGAAACGATGGGATACCTCTCTTAAAGCTCTATTCAGTGTGATTTGATCGTCAGATGTCCCCTCGTATGACAAATCAGCTACTCGCAGAACACACGCCGCAACTCGATGACGCAAGGCGTCGCCCGCAGTTCAGCCAACTGCGTTACAAAACAACCTACGAGGCCTGAACGATGATGACCTCTTCGATTGAAACTAACCACGATTCCAGCTTTCGTCAACTTTCAGATACGATACAAGCAACCGCCGCCGAAGGGCGCTATTCCTTGATCGTTCTCGGTGCGGGCTGCTCAGTTAGTGCAAAGCTTCCGACAATGCGGGATCTTTATTCCGATATTCTCCGACGAGTGACTGCTCCGGAGCGTTCACTGGCAAGCAGTTACTCGATATCGGAATTGAAGAACTGGTTACTGGCGCTACAAGGGCATACCGCACCTCGCTCAGTCGCAGCCAAAGCCCTCGGAATGCTCCAGTCTGCGCAAGAAGCATCCTCAAATGAGCTTGAGGTTTTCTTGGAATCAGTGTGGTCTAGTTTCTCAATGGATTTTCTGACCGGAAATATCCACCAATACACGGATGCGAAAGACGCTGCATTCCCGCAAACTCACATGCCCATTTGGGACCGTTCGCCCACACCTTTTCATCTTGCCGTCGCAAATTGGGTTCTTCAACGAAAGGCAATTGCCGTAAGCGTGAATTTCGATGGATTAACTCGCAAAGCAATCCGCGCCACTTCCGAATCAGCATCAGATAAATGTGTAATACTTAGCACTCCTAACCAGTTGGAACGATTCTTCCTCGGAAACACTGCGGCTTCATCCTCGGCGGAGCTATTCCCGTTGATAAAGGTATGGGGCGATGTCTTCCACGCAGTCTGTCTCAACACTAGATGTCCAGAATATGGATCGCAGACTCCAATTTACGAATTACAGCACGACTTTCAGCTAAGGCATCGCATTCAGCCAAATCCTGATGATGCACCCGAGTCGAATTGCCATGATACTGAATTAAGGAAAGACTTGGAAAGAGGTCTTCAATGTGAACAATGCGGAAGCCAACGGAGACTCCAGCTTCATTTTCCAGGGTATGAGGCAAAGGAACGCAACACCCATCAATTGATGATTTCTTTACGCAAGTATCTGGCACCTCGGATTGGTAACGTAATTATAGCCGGATTCAGTGGTATTTGGGACGATGCACTTACAACGTTTCTCGTGCATCTAACCGGGGAATTGCAGAAACATGGCAGTACGAATCGCTGTTATTGCATCGACCTTGATCCCCACGTTCATATCGCGACACTGCTGTCCTCCCATGGGATAAAAGTAAATCACATAATTGCAAAGACGGACCAGATAGAAAGCTCCCTATCAGAGAAGTATACGAAACGATTTGACGGTAGAGAATCATACGCCGGAGATTGCTCCGCATCCTTTCGTTGGTCACAGGTAGTGACTACTTCTGATCATATCAAGCGTCCCCCGCACGGTTACTCAGAAATGCTATCGCCGCACTTCGCCATAGAACTCAGCCGGCTAGGACAACTTGGTTTGAAGTCACGGTTGCATTTGCCCCGACAGAAAGAAGCTGATTCAACGCGTTTGGAACACATGCGCGGTGCAATTAACATCGCGTGGTTTTGGACTGCGACTTTGCTTGGTAACCAAAAACGTGAATCGAAGACCTATTCCGTTCAATCTTCATTGCTTCAGTCGATCGCCGTACTCGCAACTGCT
>JAQGHT010000666.1 GCA_028291565.1 Planctomycetaceae bacterium
ATCTCCGGCAAAGCAAAGCCGTCGTCGCCGGCTGGCGCGAAATCGCTCCGCTGGTCAAAGTGGTCGATGGCAAGCAAGTCGAAACACCCAGCCCCAGCTTGGGCAATGAGGGAAATCTTGAGTTCCGTCAGATCAAGGGCAAGCCAGAAGGCTTCAAAGAAGTCCTGTGCATCTTTGAACCGCAGGAAGACCGTCGAGTCACTGGCAAGTACCTGGTTCTCGCATCGCAATCGAACGATCAAACCGGAAATCCCTGTGTCAGCTTCATTTTGAATTCCGCTGGTGGTGCTCGCTTCGGCAATCTCACGACGAAGTACGAACCGACTAAGGACGGGATGAAGTACCATTTGGCCGTATTGCTTGACGACAAAGTACAGACCGCGCCAACAATCAATGAGCCGATTCACACTCACGGCCAGATCACGGGCAATTACACAGTCGCGGAAGTTCAACATGTCGTCAATATTCTGAATGCCGGCGCACTGGAAGTGCCGCTCAATAAAGATCCCATCAGCGAATTCACGATCAGCCCGACGCTGGGTGTCGACGTCCAACGCAAGGGATTCATGGCGCTGGGGTTCTCGACGCTGGGCGTCCTGGCATTCATGGCCATCTATTACATGTGGCTGGGCATGGTGGCCAATATCTGCCTGCTGTTGAATCTGATTCTGCTGCTTGGAAGCATGGCCTTTATTGATGCGACTTTCACATTGCCGGGACTCGCCGGTGTCGTGTTGACCATGGGTATGGCGGTCGATGCGAACGTACTGATTTATGAACGTATGCGAGAAGAAATGGAGCGTGGCTCCAGCATGCGGATGGCGATTCAAAACGGCTTCGGCAAAGCCTTCTCTTCAATTTTCGATTCGAATATCACCACCTTGCTCACGGCAGTGATTCTTTACATGATCGGAACGGATCAGGTGAAAGGCTTCGCCGTCACGCTGTTCATCGGCCTGGGAATCAGTATGTACACGGCATTGACCGTCAACCGGTTAATGCTGGAAATCATCGAACGCAAACGCTGGCTGAAGCAATTCAAGATGCAGTCGGTATTCGGTGTCACCAAATTTGATTTTGTCAGCAAGCAAGGCATTTGTGCCATCGGTTCCTGTGTTTTGATCGGCGCCGGTCTGCTCACGTTCTTCGCTCGCGGCTCCAGCAACTACGACATTGACTTTAGCGGTGGAACGATGGTTGCAATGCGATTCGTCGATTCACACAAGGCGGCTGAGGTTCAAAAACGATTGACGACCGCGTTCGAGGATGAACGAGATCGAGTGGCGCAATTGCCAGAATCAGAGCGGGACGGTCAGAGTGCGACATTCGCGTCGGACGTGTCTCTGGAGCAACTCTCCAGTTCTGATCCCGATCAGAACGGCAAGACATTCCGGCTGCGCACCACGAATCAGGACCAGAACGGCGTGGTGCGCCTGATCAACACCACGTTTGGCGATGATCTGGTGAAGGTTTTCGTCAAGCCCGGCAAGATCGAGACGATCGCCTCAAATGAGCCATTGGTCCTGGATCCCGAAAAGACTAAGGCTGAAGATAAGAAAGATCCTGATTCGGACGTTCAAGAAAAAGATCCCTTCGCGGGTGGTCTCGAAGTCGAACTGGCATTCAGTGCGCCAACTCGCCTGGAAACAGCCGCGCGTTCTTTCCGAACTGAAATTGCGAAGCTTAAGACCTATGGTGACGATGAATCCAAGGTCAAGAACTTGATCAAGGTGGAAGGAACCGAGAAGGCCGAACAGACCGAAGAACAGGCCAAGACAGGTGCCGAATACAACAAGGTCAAAGTCAAGGTCCGCAAAGACATGTCGGCGGACGATCTGCAGCTGGCGTTAAAATCGATGGTCGACACACATTCAAGTACTCCGCTGCTGGACGAAGTCAATAACTTTGAAGGCTCAGTGGCCAAGGACGCGAAGAACGCGGCAATTATTGCCATGATCGCGAGCTTGATCATGATTGTGGGCTATATCTGGTTCCGCTTTGAGAACCTGTATTTCGGCCTGGCAGCGGTACTGGCACTGGTCCACGACGTTTTAGCGACTCTCGGCATGCTGTGCATGGCGGCGGCGATCAGCACCACACCGATTGCTCCCCTCTTATTCATCACCGACTTCAAGATCAACTTGACGATGATCGCGGCGTTCTTAACTATTGTGGGTTACTCGCTGAACGATACAATCGTGATCTTCGACCGTCTCCGTGAAATCCGAGGTAAAAACCCTCTGTTTACACGTGAAATGGTTAACGCCGCCGTCAATCAAACTCTGTCACGCACGATTCTAACCGCAGGCACCGTGTTTATTACCGTCGTGATTCTGTATGTATTTGGTGGTGAAGGCATCCACGGCTTCGCCTACGCAATGTTGATTGGAACAGTGGTCGGATGTTACAGTACGGTCTATGTGGCAAGCCCCTTCGTGCTGGTTCTAATGAACTGGGATGCCAAGAAGAACGATCCTTCAGCAGTGGCCCGTCCCTTGCCGGTCAAGGCGAAGTAGAGTCTCGCGGCCATATCTTTCCGGCATTTTGTGCGGGATTAACGTGGACGATGGACGTGTCGTATACGTGAGCTGACCGTTTCGGCAATTGGAAATTCGAGATGAACATTGGCAGGCGAGCCTCTCTTGAGACTCGCCTGCATTCATTTTGAGGTGGCAACAATCTTCGGTTATTTCAGAACATTGACGATATCATCCCAAGCATCGACGAACAAGCGACTGTGTTCGGTTAGGTTACGACCAACCAGTGTGGCACCGAGTGTGGAACACTCATATTAGAAGTTCTCCCGGTACAATCGACATTCAGTCCCGTAGACGCACTGGCTTCCACGTCGAGCTTGTACCAGTCGGTGGATATCCGGAATTTCGCCGCACTTTAGCAGCGGTGACAGGGAAGAAACTGACGTTTTCCATAGACTGCTACCGCGTTATTGAAATCAACTTGCTATTGTTCTAGAAATGGTGCAAAATCGAGGGATCGGGAATTTTCCTCCGCCAAAGTCGCCAATGCGATCCTCACCAACTTCCGGCTGGTTAGATGCAATTCAAAGACGCGACAGGTGTTGCGTCAAAGGTTGGTATTTCGGTGGTTGAAGGTGGAGACTACGAATCCTTAACGTTTGAATTGCTTTCGGGCGCCGGCATGAACTTTCGGAAAACACAACTGAAGTTCTTCCATCAAGTGCTGTTCGCACTTGTGCTGGGGCTTCTTGTACTTCCAAATCGTGCAAACGCCAGTTGCGGCGATTATGTTCGGGTCGCTGGTCAATCGCCGTTGCACGGTCAGCCGACAGGAAATCCGCAGGAGCATGGCGCTCAGAGAGCAGTTTTGGGCCCGAACAAACTGTTCGGCGGAGCGCACCCGAGTTCTCAGATGCAGCCTAATCCGCAGCATGCGGATCAGACATTTTTCGGTACTACTCCTGCCTGTCCTTGCCAGAATGGGTCATGCTCGCAGGCCCCCTCGAAAAGGCTTCCATCTCCCAAGCCCGGAACTGTCCGGGTTTCCGATCATTTCGGATTGGTGGTAGAACCCACAACAATTCTTCATTCTAAATCGGCTGGATGCGTTGACGTTTGTCGCGTAAACGCCACGTCGTCTGCCAGTCTCTCAATTCTCCGGCCTCCACGTCTCGGAGCCTGAACTGCGCTCAACGGGTTTCTTTCTGCCATTGATTGGTCTAAGAACGTCGCAGTGATCCGTTGGCGCACCGATCGTGCGCCTCAAGAATGCTTTCAGTTCTTCGGAGGAGCAAAGCTTGCCCCATTCGAAAATCTGTTCAATTCATCGTTGACCAGATATTGAAAGCACGCTGAGATCTCCGCTGACGGTCTAACGTTGTTTTTCTTCGTCTGGCCCTGCGCCATGGCGTCTATTTTTGGTCTGTATCTGGTCATCAATTTTTAAAGGAAATTGAAAATGTCTATCAAAAGTCATCACCCAAATCCTCTCGATTCCGGGCGGTCGTCGAAGCGTCGCCTCGCCTTCACGCTGATTGAATTGCTCGTTGTGATCGCAATTATCGCCGTTTTGATCGCACTCCTGCTGCCGGCCGTCCAGCAAGCGCGGGAGGCCGCACGCCGCAGTCAATGCAAGAACAATCTGAAACAAATTGGACTCGCGTTACACAACTACCATGATACGTTTCGAGTGTTTCCGTTTGGTAAGGGAGCTGGCTATGCCGGAACCCCGGCTTATGCCCGCTGGTCTCAGCACGCCATGATTTTGCCCTACCTGGATCAAGCCCCCCTTTACAATTCTCTCGATTTCAATTTTCCCCCTGAAACACCAGGCATGACCAGTGCCGGTCCATCATTCATGCCCCCCAGCACGAATGCCAGCGGTGCGAATTCTGCACAATCGCGAACGTACGTGCCGGTTTTCATCTGCCCGTCAGATTCGGGACTCGCCGCTGGCTGGGCCGGTCAAAACAACTACGCCGGGAACCAGGGTGGCTGGCTCTGCGATCGGAGCGATACTCCGGCAACGGCATCCGGAGACAACGCTCCGACTGAAGTTCAAACTGGCGTGTTCTACTATCTCAGTAAAGTCCGCGCCGCCGACGTCACAGATGGCATGAGTAACACCGCCTTCTTCAGTGAGAAGATCCGCGGACAAGGCACTCCCAATCCCAAAACCGACTTGTTGGTGATGACGCACCAGACGTCCCTGGCCGCGACAAACGCGGCATGCCGTGCGTTGGACCCCAACACGGCGCTGCCTCTCACCAGCAGTTGGGGATTCAGCTGGGTGATGGGAGAAAATTGCTGCACGCAATACAACCACGTCGATGTTCCTAACGCCCGCAGCTGCGCTGGAACGGGGTTCCCGAATGGAAATATGACCAATATGGCCATGCAGGTCTCGGCCGGCAGTCGTCATATCGGCGGAGCCCACATGATGATGGGCGACGGCGCCGTCAATTTTGCGAGCGAAAACGTCGATCTTGGCGTTTGGCGAGCCTTGGGAACCCGTGCCGGCGGAGAAGTTTTCGCCTCGCCATTCTGAGAATGACTGACAAAGTACCTGGTGGCGGTGTAAACCCACTGGTTCTTCGGTGTTTTGGCAGCTTCCCAGTAAGATCGCAACTCGTTTTGCCGTTCTGCGTACGTGGGACTCAGATTCGCTGATTGGCTGAGCCGGAACCATCGGCCAGATCGCGAGTCGTACATTGGCCGTGGCCCCACTGGGACAATCCCGGTGGGAGAGGTGTGTACACTTCTGTTCACTTTCATTTTCGATATCCCCTTTACGGCACGGTTGTCGCGATTCAATGATTACAGCGAGAATCCTTAATGTCTCCCTGATTGCCAGCCTGACAATCGTCATGGGTTGTGCCGAGAAGCCCGATCCGCAGCGATTTGTCCCGAAAACAGAGATCGCCCGGAATGCCCTGGAATCGGTATTGGACTCCTGGGTGAAAGGCGACCCCGTGGGCCTCATCCCAAACACTTCGTCACCCCAGGTGCACATTACCGATTCTTCCCGAAAAAAAGGGCAGAAACTGAAATCATTTCGTATTCTTGGTGAGGTTCCCGGCGATGCGCCACGGTGTTTTGCCGTCAAGTTGAGTTTCACCAATCCCGTTGCCGAAGAGCGAGCTCGGTATGCGGTCATGGGCATTGATCCTTTGTGGGTCTTTCGTCATGAGGATTTAGAAATGCTTGCCCACTGGTCGCATCCGATGGATGAGAAGAAAACGACTGCCACTGAGAAGTCCGAAAAACAACCGGCAACAGCATCTGACAATGTCACTCCGTAACGTGCCGTTGCTCGAATTTGAAAAGGATTGCCGCTCACGCAACTTCTTCGACATGTCGGTTGTTAAACAGTTTTTTTGTCCGGCAGTTTTTCGATTACAAAGCCCGAAAGATTGAGCATGCTCTCGAAGGACGCGATACGACGGATCAGATTCGCCTGGAAAGCAATTCAGGTTCGTCTGCGCTTTGTCGCATTGCTGGTCTGCGTATTTGTTGTGCTCGGTCAGTGGGAACGGCTTCGAACCTATTGGGACGCGGGCTGGGCCCAGATTTCCGGTCACCAGGCTCGGGATCAGTCCGTTTCGACCGACGTGGAATTCTTCTGTCCCATGGATCCCGGAGTCATCAGCGATTGGCCCAGTATTTGTCCCGTCTGTAACATGGTCCTGGTCAAACGCAAAAAAGGTGAAATGGCTGCCTTGCCCGAAGGCGTCGTGGCCCGCATGCAATTCTCACCTTACCGAGTCCAGCTGGCGGGAATTCAAACGATCCCTGTGAGCTTGAAGCGATTAGTTTACTCGCCGGTGTCATCTGGTGAGTTATCCGCAGTGGAAGCTGACAACTCGCTGAAACTCAAACTCCTAGTCAGCCTTCCAACCCGTTACGGATCTTTACACTGGACCGACCGCAAGGCCAAAGTTGTCTCACGAGAGATGCCCGGCATTGAACCCCTTGTCGGAGTGGTGCGATCTCAAACGGGATCGATGCTACAATTGGAAGTCGAGAATCCAAATCGATTGTTGCAACCGGGAATGTGGGCCACAGCCCAATTTGACATCTCATTTGGAGAACTTGAGCCGTTTCGCTCGCGAAGTCCGAAGTCAAGTTCCGACTCGATACTGACGATTCCCGAGAGTTCGGTCGTGGACTTTGGCACCCGCAAACTGGTCTATATTGAATCAGAACCGGGGACATTTGACGGCCGGGAAGTCGTTCTCGGGCCGCGCTGTGACGAGGAATTCCCAGTCCTGAATGGTCTCGTGGCAGGCCAAAAAGTTGCTGTGTCCGGTGCGTTCCTGATTGACGCCGAAGCCCGATTGAATCCCAATCTCGCAGCCAGCTATTTCGGCGCGGCACAACGCTCGGTCGTTGCACCAGTTCCGACTTCTCCAGCGGCGCCACTCAGTGCGAAGGCAAATGATGCGTTCACGACAGCTCCAATCCGCCTGTCAAAAACCGATGCGGCCCTGGTTCGGAAGCAGCGGATTTGTCCGGTAACCGGACTGCCATTGGATTCGATGGGCGGACCAATGCCGGTCGTCGTACAAGGACGGCGCGTTTTCATCTGCTGCGAAGGCTGTGAATCTCGATTGAAAAAGGAGCCAGAGAAATTCCTAGCGAAATTGCCACGACCGTAACTGAAAACCTTTGAACTCCTCAATGAGTGTCCGGAAATGCTGGAGAGTATTATCGGCTGGTCGATTCGCCAGCGATGGCTGGTGATCTGCCTGGGGCTGCTGCTGGCTCTGTGGGGTCTGTACGCCGTCTCCGAGACTCCAATGGACGCCGTTCCTGACCTGTCAGAAAATCAGGTGCTGGTCTACAGCGAATGGGCCGGACATGGTCCCGTGGAAATCGACCAGCAAATCACCGCGCCTTTGACTTCGCATCTTTCATCCATCCCAGGACTCCGGGTCGTCCGAGGTTCCAGCGATATTGGCACCTCGTTGATCCACGTGATTTTTGAGGACGGTCTTGGCTGGAATGCTGCTCGCAGCCGCGTCCGGGAACGGCTAGCCGAATCCAGCACAATCTTGCCAGCCGGTGTCATCGCTCGATTGGCGCCGGATGCCATTCCGACAGGGCAGATCTTCTGGTACACCGTCGAGGGACGCGGCTTCGATCTGGCTCGTCTACGGGCTCTCCAGGAGTGGACTATCGCCCCCCAACTTCGAGCCATCCCTGGCGTGGCGGAAATCGCGTCGGTCGGCGGATTCGTCGCGGAATACCATCTCGATCTCGATCCCGAACGCATGTGTCATTTCGGCCTGAGTGCTGCGGAAGTCGCTCGACAGCTCGAACTGTCGAATCACTCTGTTGCGGGAAATGTCCTGGTCAAAACCAATGCCGAGTACGTCGCGAACGTGACATTGAGCCTGTCATCACAAGATACCGGAGAGGCTACCGCACAACCATCCGCACTTTCATCCACTCAGACGGCGAGTCAAACAATTCGCAATCTTGAACAAATCGTCCTGACGACGCCAACGGCACGAACGGTTGCTTTAAGTGAAATTGCTCAAATCCATCTTGGCGCCAGATCGCGGCGCGGAGTGCTGGAAAAGGATGGAACTGAAGTTGTCGGTGGGGTCGTGATGTTGCGGCAGGGACACAATCCGCTGGCCGTCACCCGGCAATTGAAGGAGAAGCTGGGACAGGTGCAGCTGGGTTTACCTGACGGTGTGCGTGTCATCCCATGTTATGACCGTACGCCCTTGATCGAAGGGGCCGTCAGGACAGTCACGGGAACACTGACCGAAGCCGTCGTCACCGCAACACTCTGTGTGTTGCTGATTTTGTTGCATCTGCGCACTTCACTGGTCATCGCCGTCGCCATTCCGCTTGCGGCATTAAGTTCATTTGTGGTCATGTGGTGCCTGCGACGGTCCGGCGGGGTCGACATCCAGACCAATATCATGTCGCTGGCCGGCATCGCAATTTCGATTGGTGTGCTGGTCGATTCTTCGATCGTCATGGCGGAAAACGTCATGCATCGGCTGCAACTCGAATTTGGCGATCAGCCGGTGCGGGGCGATGTCCGGGAACTCGTGCGTTCGGCCTGCTGCGCCGTAGGCCGGCCGATGTTTTTTTCGATTGTGATCATGCTCCTGTCGTTTCTGCCGGTGTTCGCGTTGAGCGGCATGGACGGCAAGATCTTTCACCCGCTCGCCTACACGAAAACATTCGCACTCGTTGCAGTCGCGGGTCTTTCGATCACGCTGATTCCGGCCTTATGTACGATTCTGATTCGCGGCCGGTTGCGGCCGGAATCCGACAGCTGGATTGTACGTTCCGTGTCCGAAGTCTATCGCCCGGTGCTGGAATCGCTCCTCTCCCGCCCTGCCCCGTTATTTTGGCTGCTGGCTGTCACGCTGATTTCGGGCTCAGTTCCACTCGGTATCCGCTGGGTGTTCTTCGTGGTGTTGGGGACATGCCTGCTCGCAATGGGAATCCTTGTAAAAACCAGTTGGGCCCGTCTTTTCACACTGCTATCTTTAGTCGGTATCGCATTGCTGGCGGACTCCACAATGCAGCCATTGGGAAGCGAAGTCCGCATGCCGTTGAACGAGGGCATGGTGATGGATATGCCGATTACGATTCCGCGAGCATCGGTCATCCAGTCCGGCGATGATCTCAAGGCACGCGACATGCAACTATGCCGTTTTCCCGAAGTCCATATGGTCGTCGGCAAGGCTGGCCGAATCGATAGTCCATTCGATCCGGCTCCTCTGGACATGATCGAAACCATGATCGAATTTCGGCCCGAAGAACGGTGGCCGCGTAGGAAGATTTCGCAGACCGAAGCGCGCGACCGGACCGACCAGTTACTGCGGGAAATGCGGGCGACAAGATTGCTCGCAGAAAGTGACGATATCGCGGATTCAGATGTCGTTGATGAAGCGGTGATGTTGGCCATGCAGCGGTTTGACGCTGTGATGCGCGAATTTGCCTATCAGCGACATCAGGAATTCTTGAGACGCCTGGGAAGGACGTTGAAAGTCACCGCCTGTGATTGCCTCTGGAACGCTCTTCGTCGCCAAGGTGTTCTCACGCGAGAACCAACCCCCAGTGAGAAGCTCGACATCCTGAATGCACTGCCGCCGGAAACACAGCAGCAGTTGGCCATGTCGCCGCAAGGCTTGGAATTACGATTGTTATATCGTCAGGTTCTACTGCACATTCATGAAATTCAGGATCTGACGCAGGATTTCACAGTGAATCAAGATTTGACTGTCCGGCAAATCGGACAGCAGGTCGATGCCGAGTACCGTTCCGCCTGGAAGTCTCACGTCGCCGCAGTTGACGAAGAAATTCGCCAACGTGCCCCCGAGACATTCATTCGCCTCGCCGCCGAAGCTTTGGCTCAGAAACTCCCAATTATTGACGCGTCATTTCACGAGGTATTGAGCCAGATCGCCGCTGCACGTCGGCCTCAACCAGCCGTCAGTGCTAAACCGGGTCTCGTCCCTCCTCAAGCTCATCACGGCGGAAGTCACGGCCCCTTGCCGCTCATTGACCCTCACGAGGTGTGGAACCAAGTTCGCGAAAAAATGGTCGCAAAGCTTGCGGGAAGTCTGGTGCTTGCGAAGAATCATCCAGACGAGCTTTCCACGTTTGGCGGTGAGCTGGATACGGTCTTGCAAATGCCAGGGTGGACCAATGTTTGGACCAAGCCCATCCAGAATCGTGTGGACATGCTGGCCACCGGAATCAACACCGAAGTCGGTGTCAGAGTCCTCGGTTCCAATCTCGATGAAATTGTGCGTGTCTCTGAGGAGATTGCCGAAGTCCTGCGAACCGTGCCTGGCGCTGCCGATGTTGTGGCCGACCCGATACGCGGGAAAGGGTACTTAGATGTCCACATCGATCTCGTCGAAGCCGCAGACCGGGGTCTTCCTCTGAGCGAATTGAACGCTCTGGTGGAGTTGGCACTCGGTGGAAAACTGGTAGGCAGCATCAGTGACGGGCGCGATTCACGATCCATTAGACTACGTTTGGGGCCGGAATGGACACGAGATGAAGCTTCACTCGCCGACTTACCAGTGCCACTTCCGATTTCACCTCAAAGCCAAGTTGCAGGAAAGATTGTCGCGGCGAGTCGCCCCCTTCGCTTGAGAGACGTGGCCGACATCAGCATCACTGAAGGCCCGGCGACGGTGAAGCGGGAACAGGGTTGGCTCAGGAATTACGTCCGTTTGAATGTCCGGAATCGAGACATCCTCGAGTTTTTACCAGCGGCACGGGCAGCCGTTGCGGACCGTGTCCGATTGCCAGAGGGCGTGTTCATCGAATGGACCGGACAGTTTGAACATACACTAAAAACCGTTAACACGCTGTTTTGGGTCATGCCGCTGGTCGTGCTGCTGATTTTGGGAATCCTGTATTGGACTTATGGCGACTGGACCGACGCCTGGATGATGTTACTGGCGGTACCAGGCGCATTAGCTGGTGGTGTCCTGTTTCAATGGCTGTTCGGATACCGGTTTTCGATTCCTGTTGCAGTCGGCTACATCGCCTGCTTCGGAATGGTCACTTCTACCGGCATCATCATGCTCGTCTATTTACGCGAGGCCGTCGAGAAGGCCGGCGGCCTGAGTCAACTGACGCCCGAAACATTACGCGTCGCAGTTCTAAACGGAGCTGTACACCGTTTACGACCCAAACTGTTGACCGAAGGGACCACGATTCTGGGGTTGGCGCCAATGCTCTGGGCATCGGGAGTGGGGGCGGAAGTCATTCGTCCGATGGCAGCACCGGTGCTGGGGGGCATCCTGCTCGCAGACGAAGTGATTGATCTGTTATTGCCAGTCCTGTTTTATTGGTCACGTTTAAGACGACTCAAGAAAGTGCCTGTTTCGAGCGTTCCCGCCGAGAACAACGAAGCCCAATAACTATAAATAGTAAAAAGCCACCACAATTGCAATGTTTTCGCTGTTGTTCGTGGTTTTCAAGTCGCGTTCTTTTCCATTCCACATCATCGATTCCAAACCCGCCGAGGCACTATGCGTCTGCTTTATTCCCTTCATTTTGACCTGCTAGCAATTCTGATATTCTGCACAATTGCGGGATGCTCGAACGACGGAAAAGCCAAGTTCATCCCGCCGGTCGAATCGGCGCGGGACGCCATTGATACCATGCTCAATGCATGGAAGTCCGGCAAAGCCATTGGCCCCATTGAATCGGTCGAGCCAGCTGTCCAGCCTGTTGAATCACGTTGGCAAACCGGTCAGAAGTTACTGAATTATGAAATCCTCGACGAGATTCCTTCCGATGGCCCGACGCAGTTCCGGGTCCGTTTGACATTCGCGGGCAAGCCAAAACCGGAAGAGTCAATTTATACCGTCCTCGGCAAAGACCCGCTCTATGTGTATTGGAAAGACGATTTGGATAAGAGTTCGCAAAGTATGTGAGCCTTGTGCGGCGGCAGCCCCCAAGTCGAACCACGAAACACATTTCGCTCACGTGTGACCAGTCTTCTTACTCCTCCTCGGTCTTGTTATCGTAATCCAGATTCAGAAATTCGATGACGGGTACGAATAGGATTACGAGTAGGAAGAATGCAAGAAGTCACGTTTTTCTGTGCACCTGCTTGGACTTTGACCAGGCAACAGGATTGCTCCACTTGAAGTGACGGGATTTGAGCTGTACGCTGGGGAAATCGTTTCACCCACTTCCGGCGATCGATACTTCAATAAGCCGAAAGTCGAGCTGGAAATCCATTTCGAATTCGAAGATCTCATGCTAACCACGTTGAGATCCCGCCACACACGGAGAATCAATCAATGTCGATGCACAACACAATTTGCTGGACGGATATTTCGGTCGGAAATCTCGATCGGGCGATCACGTTTTATTCCGCCGTACTCGGTTCCCCCGTCTCGAAAGAATCGGCGCCGGGCATGGAATTCGGGCTGCTGCCTCACGCCGACAACAACGCGTCTGGCTGCCTGGTTGTGTCACCTGACTATCCCCCGTCAACCAGCGGTCCGCTCGTCTATTTCAGTGTTGAGGGACGACTGGACGTGGCAATCAAGGCGGTGACGGACCATGGTGGCAAGATCCTCATTGAAAAGCACTCGATTGGCCCGCACGGATTCCGGGCCGTGATTCTGGACTCTGAAGGCAATCGCATTGCGTTGCACTCACACGCGGCATAAATCCGCGAAGCAGAAACGACAAGGGTCGGATATTCGGTTGATCCGAATACCCGACCCTAAGACTCATTTCATCGGCTTTACACCGCGTTGGCGCCGCGTAAGGGTCACGCTACTTATTCTTCTTCAATAATTCATGCATTACGCGTGGCGGTGACATCGGTAATTGCTGCATACGAACTCCAACAGCATTATAGATGGCATTCGCCAGGGCAGCCGGCGGCGGAACGATGGGCACTTCACCCACGCCACGGACTCCGTAGGGATGGCCTGGATTAGGGACTTCCACCAGAATCGTTTCGATCATGGGCAGATCCAGACAGGTCGGCATGCGATAATCCAGGAACGTCGAATTTCGCATCGTTCCCTTGTCATCATAGAAGTATTCCTCGTTGAGACCCCAGCCGATGCCCTGTACAGCCCCACCTTGAATCTGCCCTTCAACATAAGCCGGGTGGATTGCGGTGCCAACGTCTTGGGACGCCGTGTATCGCAGAATGTGAACCTTACCCGTTTCGGGATCCACTTCAACATCGACACAGTGAGTTGCAAACGCCCCACCCGGGCATTGTGGATCAACGGTTCCTTTCCCAACAATCGGCTCACCATGCTTGACCGATTTCTCGGCAATTTCGGCAAAACCAAGACGCTTCCCATCTGGTCCCGTCACGCCACCATTTTCATACTTGACCTGGTCGACAGGAACTTCCCATTCCTCGGCCATTCGTTTACACATCTGCCGCGAGATATCCAGAGCCGCTTCATAAACGGCCCAGCCGGTCGCGAAAGTCACTCGACTGCCACCGGTAACATCGGTATAGCCTACGCCGTCAGTATCGGCGACGGTGGGTACGACTTGATCCACGGTGATCCCCAGCGCTTCCGCGAATTGCATGGCCAGACCGGTTCGAGAACCACCAATATCTGTCGAGCCTTCCACCAGGCCCACCGTGCCATCACCGTTCACGGTCGCGGTCGCGGCTGACTTTAAACCGCAGTTGAACCAGAAACCCGAAGCAATTCCGCGACCCTGATTCTTGCCCGACAGTGGCGTTTTCCAATGCTCGCTATTCTGAATCGCTTCGAGCGACTCCACCATGCCGACCCGTGGGAAGACGGGACCGTCAATCCGCCGCGTTCCTTCTTTCGCAGCATTTTTCAAGCGGAAATCAAGCGGGCACATGTTCAATTTTTCGCAGATCTCTTCGATCACGGTTTCCGTCGCCATCGCGGCATTCGTTGCGCCAGGTGCCCGATAGGCACTCGTCCTGGGTTTATTCACGCACACGTCGAAACCATCGATCTTGCCATTCGGGATGTCGTAACAGGCAAAGACGCACATCGCCCCCGCCCCGATCGGCGATCCAGGGAACGCACCGGCCTCGTAAGCCATGTAGGCTTCCGCGGCAGTAATCTTACCATTCGCATCGGCCCCCATTTTGACCTTGATATAGGATCCTGGCGTCGGCCCAGTTCCCTCGAAGACGTCGGCCCGGTTCATGAGAACTTTCACCGGGCGGCCCGTCTTCTTTGAGAGAATTGCCGCGACAGGTTCGAGGTAGACGGCGATCTTTCCGCCAAATCCACCGCCAATCTCCATGGGCACCACTTTCACATGTCCCAACGGAACATGCATCAGTTCGGCAACCTGCTGACGGACGGTGAACGATCCTTGAGTACTGCACCAGACGGTCACGTGACCATCCTGGCCCCACATTGCCGTTGCATTATGCGGTTCAATATAACCCTGGTGCACGGTCGCCGTGTGAAACTCACGCTCCACGATCACCTTGGCGTCCGCGAAACCTTTCGCGATATCTCCCAGTTCGAAGCGGAAGTGCTTCGCGATGTTGCTCGGTTTGTCGGTCTGCTCACCGAGAGAATTTGTCTTGACGTCCGCATTCAGAACCGGCGCATCCGGCTTCATTGCGTCGAGCACGGTCATGACGGGCGGCAGCAATTCGTACTCGACCTTAATCAGCTTACAGGCCTCTTCGGCGATATGAATCGTATCTGCTGCGACTGCGGCAATGGCGTGGCCTCGGTAGAGGACCTTGTTCTCGGCCAGCACGTTGTGCCGCAGATGTTGCAAATTGACTGAACCTTCGCCCAATTCGGCAATCTTATTCGCCGCGTCAGGAATGTCGCCGCACAATGCGATGGCACGCACGCCGGGCAGAGCCTCCGCCGCACTGACATCGATAGACTTGATGTTGGCATGAGCATGCGGGCTGCGCAACACCACGCCAGACAGCATGCCGGTAAGACGCAAATCGGCACCGTACTTGGCGCGACCGGTCACTTTATCAGTCCCATCATGGCGGATCGGACGCGTGCCAATCACTTTGTATTTCGGAGTAGATGCTGGTTTTTCGACTGTTGACATGGTTATCGTCTCACGATTGTTTCTGATCGGTTCGTCGAGTCAATTTGAATTTCGGTGTTTCTTCGTCGGTCAGCAGAAAACCAATGACGGGGCAGCCTGAGTGCTCAGGCTGGTGGTCCGATTACGACTTCCCACAACACCCGGCAGCCTCTTGCACCGCTCTGACGATCTTGTCGTACCCGGTGCAACGGCAAAGATTTCCCGCCAGATAGAAACGAATGTCGTGTTCGGACGGATTGGGGTTTTCTTCCAGCAGGCACTTGGATTGCATAATGAAGCCTGGAGTGCAAATTCCACATTGCAGTGCGGCATTGTTCAAGAACGCCTGCTGCAATGGATGCAGATCCCCGCCGGGAGCCACTCCTTCAATCGTTTCTACGTCCGCTCCATCGGCTTCGACCGCCAGCACCAGGCAACTCACAACAGGCCGACCGTCGAGTCGGACGGTGCACGCACCACAATTGCCGTTTGAGCAGCCTTCTTTGGTACCGGTCATGTCCAACGTGTCGCGCAGCACTTCCAACAAGGTTTGTCGGGGTTCGCAGAGGAATTCCGTCTGCTTCCCATTGATATTCGCCGAGACAATGCGTTTTTTCGCCATGAGTGGTCTCTCTTTTATTCGCAGCGGTCTATTTCGCAGCAGTTTTTGATCGGCCGAAAGTACTTACGTGTCTGCCGTTTCCAGCGTCAGGGAGCATTGCCGGATTTCGTCTTCAATGCACGTTCAACCGCTTGTTGAACGACCCGCATGACCAGTACTCCGGTCACGTGCTTGCGAAATTCTACAGTTCCCCGCATGTCGTCGATTGGCGTCGCGATGGCTCGCGCCGCTTCCGCCGCCTTTTGGATGGTCTCCACACTCACCGGCTGACCCGCGAGGAGTTTTCCAGCCTCAGCTGCAAACAGCGGCTTCGCCGCGACTGCTCCCAGCGCAATTCGAGCCGATACAAAATTTTTGCCGCTGGCATCAAGTTGAACCGCAGCGCCGACGCCGACAACTGCGATGTCCATCTCGTTCCGCGGGATAAACCGCTGATAGGCTGATCCGCTGTTCGCGGAGCGCGCGGGGAACTTCAGTTCTACAAGGAATTCACCACGTCCCAGTACGTTTTTGCCTGGCCCCGTGCAGAAATCCTCGACTGCGACTTCGCGATTGCCTTGAGGACCAGCGATCACTGCCACCGCACCGAGAGCAATCAGAGAGGGTGTTGAATCTGCGGCAGGACCGGAATTGCACAAATTGCCGCCGATACTGGCCCGGCTTTGAATTTGGATTCCACCGATGATTGACGCGCTGTCGGTGAGCGCGGAATAAAGATCCTTGATCATCGCGTCGTGATACAGTCGGTAGCACGGAACTGCGGCACCGACATGCAAACCATCAGAACCGATCTGCAATACGTTTAATTCGGCGATCTTTTTAATATCGACAACGAGATCAGGACTGATGCGCCCCACTCGAACCTGGTCTATCAGATCGGTTCCCCCGGCCATGGGCCGAGCCGAGCCATTATGGTCCTGGAGCAGCTTGACTGCCTCCGCAACACTTGTCGGTGCGGCATAATCAAAGTCGCGCATCGTTAAGAGACCCTCTCTTTCAAACCGGGCAAAGATCCAGCGGAACGTCAAATCGATTCTCGATCCAAACTTACCGATAGCAATAGGTTATCGTTCGCTACCGAAGTCGCAAGGGAACAGCGCTAGACCTTCTTAATTTGCAGTATCTTGTCCATTCTCGTGGAAATATCCAGCAGCCGTTCCTTGCCACCGCCCGGCACTTCAGCTGTCCCCCAAGCCTCGGTAATGCCCACTTCGCCCAAGGCCTTCAACACAGCGGGCCAATCGCAATCTCCTTCACCGAGTTGAACTCCGAATCCGGCATAAGGCCCTTTCTCATCGCGGCGTTTGCGGCTGTATTCTTTGACGTCCACCTTCAAAATCCGCTTGCCGAGTGTCTTAATCCACTGCTCCGGCCAGCCGTAGTTAATCACATTACCGACGTCAAAATAGGCGCCAACATTGGGATTTTGGAATTCATCGATGTAGCGGGCGAATTCCAGCGGACTCAGCAGGAACATATTCCACACATTTTCAAAAGCAATCTTGATGCCCAGCTCCATCGCCAGCGGCAACGCCTTCTTAATCTCTTCTTGCGTGCGAGCATAAGCTTCCGCGTAGGAAATCTCTTTGTTGACGATTCCCACAACGAGCAGAACCGTCGTCCCGCCATAGGCCTTGGCATCCTTAATTGCCTGCAACAAACCATTGAGACCGTTTTCACGGACCTTGGGATCGGGATGCGACAGCGGTTGCGACCAGTGCGTAAACGTGACCACTCCGTGAATTGTCAGTCCCGTTTCATCGCGGGCCTTGAGGACTTCCTCGTGTTTCAATGGGGGGCCATCGACATCAATTCCGTGGAAACCACACTCTTTCACCAGTTTGAATTTATCCAGCACGGTTGCACCCTCAACCATGCTCAACTTGACAGCCTTCTTAAATGAAACGGGAGCCGCTGAAGCGGCCGCACCATTCTGCGCCATTGCAATGGTCGTAACACCATTGACAGTCGGAAGCACCAAACCCGCTCCTGCCAAAGCAAGTCCAGATTTTTTGAAGAAGTCACGGCGATTAACAGACACAGTCATAAGATTTCTCCTGAAATCTGAAGCTTTTTGAAGTAGGGCAGGATTTCAACCTGTCCGTCCGTGCCGGCCGAATAGGTTGAAATCCTGGACTATGAATTCTGCTCAATCTCTTCGGCAGTAGAACTCGGCTAAGTCTCATCAATGCGAGATTTTATATCAGTTCTGGCATGCGGTCTGCAACCACTTCACCGTGGCGGACGGATTCTTCCGAAATCGGCATTTTTGGCAGTTTGAGACTTGAACGGGTTGCTGCCGATTTGACATCCCCGCTGAATTCACCACAATTCAGACTATGTCCGGAATCCACTCATCATGAACACGAAGACCATGCCAGAAACTGATTTATACAAGATCCTCGGCGTTTCCAAGTCTGCGTCCCAGGACGAGATCAAGAAGGCGTACCGAAAACTGTCGCGGAAACACCATCCCGACATGAATCCAGATAATCCGTCCGCTGAGGCCAAATTCAAGGAAATCCAGAACGCTTTCGACATCCTGGGCGATGAAGCTAAACGGAAACAATTCGACACTTTCGGGACCACCATGCCGGGCGGGGGGGCCGGTGGTTCGCCGTTCCCTTGGGGCGGTGGAGGTGGAGGTGCCGGGCCGATTGATCTGGGAAATATCTTTGGCGGACAAATCGACCTGGAAAGCCTGTTTGGTGGGGGCAAACCGGGAAAAGGAGCCAGTAACCGCGGACGAAAGGGCCGAGCCGGTCAAGACGTGGAAATGGAAATCCAGATCCCGTTTCGCGTAGCAGTAGAAGGCGGCAGCCACGAACTGAGCTACGAAATCGATGGACGCCGGGAACGTAAGACGGTCAAGATTCCCGTAAACGTCGATCAAGGGACGGTCGTGCGAATTGGCGGCGAAGGGCTTCCGGGAACGGCAGGTGGCCCTCCGGGAGATATACTACTGAAGATCAACGTCGCGACAGATCCGGTGTTTCGACGTGACGGCCAAAATCTGCTATTGGACTTGCCGTTGACCATTGCCGAAGCCGTCTTGGGCGCGAAAGTCGACGTACCAACTTTGGACGGCGGACAAGTCTCGTTGACCATCCCGCCAGGAACTTCGAGTGGCATGAAATTGCGACTGCGCGGCAAAGGCATTCCGGATCGTCATTCTGGAGCGCGTGGTGACCAATTCGCGGTCATTAAGATCGTGGTTCCCAAGATTTTGGATGCGGCTGCGGAAAAAGCCATCCGCGAATTCGACGAGAACACCAAACTCAATCCCAGAAAGGGATTGTGGTAACAGAACTGCTGGATAGGCCTCTGGTTTGTCCGTCTGCGATGCCTGTTTATACTCCGCGGTCGCATTGCAGGCGAACGACCGATGCGAGAGCTTGACCATTCCGAACACAAAAGAATTCAAGAAACGCACAAGCCAGAGGCTTATGCTATGTGGAAATCATGTCTCACGAATTGTACGACAATCCCCTGATCGGCCGGTATTCCTCGCGCGAGATGTGTCATCTCTGGTCGCCTCAAGTCAAGCATTCGACCTGGCGCAAACTTTGGGTCGCATTGGCCGAAGCTGAAGCTGAATTGGGTTTGCCGATCACAGCAGCGCAGATCGATGAACTTCGTGCGGGAACGGAGGACATTGATTTCGAGTTGGCGGCCAAGTACGAGAAGACATTTCGTCACGACGTCATGGCGCACGTGCATACCTACGGCGACCGCTGCCCGAACGCCAAGGCAATTATTCACTTAGGGGCGACTAGCTGCTATGTGACCGACAATGCCGACTTACTTCTGATGCGACAAAGTCTGCAGGTCTTGCGGTCTCGGCTGGTCGGCGTCATCGATCAGTTGGCTCGGTTCGCGGAACACCAGCGGCACCTTGCCTGCCTGGGTTTTACTCATCTGCAGCCCGCGCAGCCGACTACAGTTGGTAAACGAGCCACTCTCTGGTGCTACGATCTCATTCTCGATCTGGAAGAACTCGAACATCGCATCAGCACGATTCGCTTCCGGGGCGTGAAGGGAACAACAGGCACGCAAGCCACATTCCTGGAACTTTTCAAGGGCGACCATGCCAAGGTAGTGGAACTCGATAAACTGGTCACGGCCAAGATGGGTTTTAACGAATTCTATCCCGTCACTGGCCAGACCTATACGCGAAAAGTTGACGCACATGTGCTCGCCACCTTGAGCGGAATCGCTCAATCGGCCCACAAGGCGGGGACCGATTTACGCCTGCTGCAGAGCCGAAAAGAGGTGGAAGAACCTCAGGAGAAAGAGCAAATCGGTTCTTCCGCGATGGCCTACAAACGCAATCCCATGCGAGCCGAACGGATGTGTGGCCTGGCAAGATTCGCGATGAGTCTGGTTTCGAGCGCCGATCAAACGGCCGCGACACAATGGATGGAGCGGACACTGGACGACAGTGCCAACCGCCGACTGACAATTCCCCAAGCATTTCTGGCACTAGACGCAATCCTCATTATCTATCGCAACATCGTGAATGGTCTCGTCGTCTACCCCAAAGTGATTCGAAAGCATCTTTTGGAAGAACTGCCGTTCATGGCGACCGAGCAAATCCTGATGCAGGGCGTCGAAGCGGGCGGAGACCGCCAAGTCCTGCACGAACGGATCCGAATTCACAGCGTTGAAGCAGCCCGTGAAGTGAAAGAAGAGGGGCGGGAAAATGATTTGATGCAGCGTCTGGCTGCGGATCCAGCCTTCCCAAAGATGGATTTGGGCGCATCGATTGATCCTCAGCAATTCGTTGGTCGAGCACCAGAACAGGTCGAAGATTTCATCACCGACTACGTGAATCCAATCCGCGAGAAATACCGCGATGTTTTGGGACTTCGGATGGAAGAGTTACGGGTTTAGAATACGGCCATTCCAGATAGACTGCGATTGTGAAGCAATCGGCTCCAGCGCGTTGCCAAATGGATAATGCACATCTTTAAAGTAGCGCTATTCGCACGGAACACGCATCTTTCCATCAGGGACTGCATGCGGTTTCCGAAACAGCGAACGTTCAACAAATGGCATTCGAGCCAAGAACGCCAAATTTGGCATCCGATCATTTCTTCTTCTGCTTCTTCTTTTCGGCTCGAGCGGCTGCTTCAGCCAGAATTCCTTCGGGATCGTCGTTGAACGCATCGCGGCAACCAGTACAACAAACCCAGTAGGTCTTACCCTTGTAGGAGACCTGCATGGTCCCCTTGCCGCCGGAAACGATGCATTCGGGTTCGCCTGCGCCTTCGACCGCGAGTGTTGTTCCTTCTCGAGTATACCCCACCTCTACGATGCGGCTAAACCGGTCGCCCTCGGCAGGGCGTTTTTCGAACAGCACCAACGTCCGTTTGTCATTCAATTGAGTGACCGTGACCCGATGCACAAAGCCGTCAGTCTCGGCCTTGGAATCGAGAATCAACTTATTCCCTTCGAGCTTTCCGGCATACTCCCGAGTTTTCTTGTCGGGCAATTTCGCAGTAAGCAGGAACAGCTTCCGCGCGGGATCGTAGGTCAACCGCGCCTCGGTCAAGGCTTTGCCGTCTTTGATCTGATAGCAGATCGCCACGGAATCCTTCTTGATCTCCCAGACCCACTCGGCCTTCTCGGTCCAGGCCCCTTTGTTCGAACCGCGCACGGGCTGAGCAGCACCACGCCAGCCGCCGATCAGGCCATTGAAAGCTTCGAGAGCCGATTGAACCTGAGCCTTTGCTTCAGGTGTCAATTTCTGCTCACTATCGGCCGCAATGAGAGAATTCCAGCAAATTCCCACGAAAACTGAGCATACGAGTGAACAAACAAAGTTACGAACGGCAAACCAAGACACGAGGCGTTCCTTGTGTGAGATGCATGTCAGGTGAATTTCCACAGACTTTTCAGACACTTAGCCCT
>JAQGHT010000669.1 GCA_028291565.1 Planctomycetaceae bacterium
GATCGAGGCCCGCTGGCTGTTCGATTTGAGACCCGATCAGATCCAGGTTGTCGTCCATCCACAGTCGATCATTCATTCGTTCGTAGAATTTGTCGACGGGTCGGTCCTGGCACAGTTGTCTCCGCCCGATATGAAGTTACCCATACAATATGCCTTAACCTATCCCGAACGGATAGTGGGAATTGCGCCGAAGTTGGATTGGAATAAGACATTCCAGTTAGAATTTGCTCCCCCGGATCTGGATCGATTTCCCAATTTGGGTCTGGGTTTTGAAGTGGCCGCGCGAGGTGGAACCTGCGGGGCCGTATTAAACGCCGCCAACGAAATCGCCGTCGAGCGATTCCTGGCGGGTCAACTTTCCTTTTGTGACATTCACCGCGCCTGCCGTGCGGTTCTTGAATCTCATCATTATGACCCGGCCCCCACTCTGACCGAACTCTTTCGGCAGGATGCATGGGCACGGGAGGAGATGCGTCAGTGGAGCTCTTAGCCGCTAGTACCTACCTCGCAAGTATATTGAATATCTTATACACGGGGCTGGGATTGGGATTCGTGATTTTCGTGCATGAACTGGGCCATTTCGCTGTCGCGAAGTGGTGTGGCGTGCGCGTGGAACGATTCAGTATTGGTTTCGGTCCGGTCATCTGGAGTTTCATCAAAGGCGAAACGGAATACGCTCTGTCGATCATTCCATTTGGCGGATACGTGAAAATGCTGGGGCAGGACGACATCGATCCCAATGAAATGGCGAGTGAAAACGTCGCCAAGGATCCCCGGTCCTATACTTCGAAAACCGTTCCGCAGCGAATGGCCATCATTTCGGCTGGTGTGATCATGAATATGATCACCGGGACGATGATGTTTTGCACCGCCTTTATGATGGGTCTGGAATCGGTCCCATCGAAAGTTGGCGGTACTAGTCCGGGATCGCCTGCGTGGTCGGCAGGGATTCAACCCGGTGATGAAATCACCGAAATCGATGGCTACAAGATCGTCACCTTCAGTGACATCATGCGGCGAGTCACGTTGTCCTGGGAAAAAGTCGATCTGCGCGGAGTCCATCATGATGGCACGGAGTATCATGAAATCATCGTTCCGTTCAAATCGAAAGATGACTTCCGCAGTGCCATTGGAGTTCTCCAGCCCTATTCGCTGACTTTGAATCGCGATGCCACCAATACGTTCCTGCCAGTCGCTCCAGGGACTACCGCCGCCGCGTCGGGCGAGTTCATGGGCGGTGACACGGTCCAGGAAGTCAACGGCACGAAAGTCAACGACCATTTCGAATTCACCAAACAAATGGAGCAATTGCGGGATAAAGCGGTCGAAGTCACCGTGCTCAGGCCATCAAACACCGCTCGTCACGCTCCAGCTGATGAAACACCGAACCTGGTGACCATAAAGGTTGAACCCAATCCCGTCTGGTCGCTGGGATTGCGAATGGACATTGGACAGATTTCAGCCATTCGCAAGGGATCTCCGGCGGATGGTCAATTGCAGATTGGCGATCGCATCACGCATGTCGAAACATCCAAAGGCAAACAAGCCATTGGAACTGATCTGGATCCTTTGAAGTTGCCAAAAATCATCGGCGAGTTGTATGGTCAGAAGGTGACTTTGCATGTGAAGCGCGAGCGACCTGATGCGGATCCCGAAACCAAGGAATTCACAGTTGTGCCCGAGAATCGGCCCGGCTGGAGCGAATCGCCGTTCGATGATGATTCGCCGATGTCGATCCCCTCGATTGGGGTGGCCTGCCACGTCTTGCACACCGTACTTTCGGTCGATGCGGGCAGTGCTGCTGACGGAGTCGTCAAGCCGAAGGATCAGATCAAATCCGCGACACTGACATTGCCCGAGAACGTGAAGAATGATAAGGGCGGTACAAAGCCGATCGAGATCGACTTTTCTAAGAAACGTGGCTGGCCGTACTTATTCCGCGCGATCCAGGATTGTCCGTTGCGTACGGTCAAATTGAAAGTCGCGTCAGCCGGAACGGAACGCGAAGTCGAACTCAAGCCGAAGGCCGCCAAGAACTGGAATGCAATCGATCGCGGTTTCCTGTTTGAAGTTCAGGTCAACTTCCATCGTGACGATAACATCGCCACGGCAGCCGGACGCAGTATCGCCGAAGCGCGGAATTTCGTGGGTGAGATCTACCTGATTCTCTACAATCTCTTCACCGGCCGGCTGTCTCTGTTCCAGATGCACGGACCAATCGGCATTGTCGGGGCCGCCGTGAAGGTTTCCAACCAGGGATTCGCACCGTTGCTATTCTTCCTCGCCTACCTGAGCATCAACCTGGCAGTCTTGAACTTCCTGCCGATTCCTGTGCTGGATGGTGGCCACATGGTGTTCCTGATGTACGAGGGAGCCACTGGCCGACCGCCCAATGAGCGCGTTTTCATGGTCCTGTCCTACATTGGTCTGGCCATGCTTCTAATGTTGATGGTGACCGTACTGGGAATGGACATTTTGCGAGCGTTTGGCGTACTTTAGTGTGAGTTTTCGAGGAATTGAATCTCACACCACCGGGCTACGCCTCAATGGGAGACACCGTGAAGGATTTTCGTAGCTGAATTCGTGAGAATTCGGGCCGATCGACGTGTTCCGCCCGAAATCTCACGATTTCAGCGAAGCGGAATACGCCACACTCGATTCCTTCACGGCGTAACCCAGTGGGGCTAGAGCCTTTGTACGACGTTCCAAAGTCAGGATCGGATCAACTGCGAATGAAGCATCAGACTGCCGGTGCCTCATTTTTTCAAGGATGACATTGAGAATCCGGTGTGTCACAGCGACGCGCGACCATCGGCAATGGAGTTGATTTCATTGTCTTTCATTCTATTCACTTTGCTGAGTTTCTTCGCGGGCCTGGAGCCTGCCGACACGCACGTCATTGCTGAAGCGTCGATCGAATCCGATGGCGACTCCTTTACCGTCACGTTGGATGCCGATGGCCGTTCGGTGGAAGCGCTGTTTGATTTCGGGTGCCCTTGTCTCGTGTTGGATCCCAGATTTGTGAAATGCAAGTCCACTGGTGAACCGAAGTTGTTGACTCGTGGTCCGAATGGTGAGGACTTCGTCATTGAAAAACTCTTTTCACCCAACAGATTGCAACTCGGTGGGGCCCTGCTTGACTGTGAACCAGTCTGTCAGGGAATGAACGTGGATTACAAGAATTTTCGCCGTGGACGCCAACTACGAGGTGTGGTTGGTCTCAATCAATTTCGTGAATACATTCTTGAATTCGATTGGGACGCGAAAAAGCTCCGCCTGCGCAATAATGTCCCGGAGGACCTGGTCGAGTGGGTTCGATTTACTCGTAGTGCCAACCAGCCATTCCCCGTTATTGAAGGTACCATTACCACCCCCAGTGATACGAAAATCACACAAACATCAGCCTCCTCAAAGCTGTCTCCACGGGAACGACTCAAATCCGAATTTGAATCGCCTGACGAGTCAATTCAAGTGCGATTCCGCCTGGTTGCCACTTTGCGGAGGTCTTGCGATCTGTTTCTGACCCCCGAGGACCGGATCAACTTGAACCGATTTGGCGCGTTGCAGGAGTTGGACGATCCAAACGCTGCATCGCCCCGTGCCGACAGGCTGTGTAAGCCCTACGTCCTCGGCAATCTGACTGTTGCCAACCAGCGCGGCGAAGGCTTGGTCGCCACATCAAATGAAACAGAGTCGTCCAGCATTTTGTATACGGCGTGGATGTTGCGTTATCATCTCGCGTTTGACCTGCAGAACCGACGTCTGTATCTCGGCGCGCGTAGGCAGTCACCGCCACCGCTGAGAAACCCCGAATTATCCGGGCTGGTTGTGTGGCGAGAAAAGGGGATGATTGATGACTCGGAAGTGAAAGTACTCGAAGTCAAACCCGATTCTGTTGCCGAATCGGCGGGAATTCGAGTGAATGATCAGATTGTGTGCTTTAATGGGAGGGACTTCGGAGAATTTCGTCCTTATGAAGTCTGGCTCGCGCAGAGAATTCCCGAGACACAACACACCTTGCGAATCCGTCGCGGCGAAAAGGAATTCGACGTCGCAATTCGTGTCCCAGCTCTCCTCAAAGTTCCAGCGAATCCGTAGTCAATGGAGTTACCACAATTGTCGCTGATTGTTATTGCCGCGTTCAGTTTTTTCACCGGTGCGATGCTGGCAGCGGACGCGGACGATCCGCACGTTTTCGCTGAAGTGCCGATCGAATCCGATGGTGATGGATTGACAGTCACATTGAATGTAGATGGTCAATCAGTACTGAGCGTTCTGGATTTGAAATTCAGTGGTTTGAAATTCGATTCCAGGTCAGTGAAAACACAAGCCATTCCGGGTGCTCTGGTCACATTTACCGGCCCGAACGGCGAGCCATTTGAGGCCGACGAAGTTCAGCCACCCAAGATTCTCAGTCTGGGCGCAGTACCGCTGAAACGGGATTCCATTTGTATCGCGATCAAGTTGGACTATGAACGCGTGACTTACAGTCGTCCGATCCAAGCCGTCATTGGACTGAGTGAGTTTCGCGATTACATTGTTGAATTCGATTGGGATGCGCAGACTCTTCGGTTGCGCGACGATGTCCCGGAAGGACTGGACAAGTGGGTGCGATTGACCCGGTCTACCAAACATTCAATTCCCGCTCTTGATGGGACCTTTTCGATTTCGAACAATTCATTGGCAACACAAGTTCCACCGGTGTCGGGACAGACCGAGTCCGAGCGGCTCAAGCAAGAATTCGAGACTGCCGAAGAGACCCACGACTTCCGATTCGTGCTGGATTCTTCACCAGGCAAGCTTCAGGACATCAGTTTGACAGATCAGGCGGCAACAATCCTACGGAAAGTTGGTGCCTTGAAAGACAGAGATTCTCAGGGAAATCTGTTGCCCATTCCTCTTCTCGGTGGACACTTTCTCTTTCTGGACCATCTGACACTTGGCAATTTCCGCGATCAGTCG
>JAQGHT010000676.1 GCA_028291565.1 Planctomycetaceae bacterium
GTTGTTGTAGATGTCGATCGATGAAGCCCGTTGATCGGGATCCTGTGGCGGAGTCCCATAGGTCGAAATTCCGATCCCGTCGTGGAAGTAGGCGATCGCATTGTGAGCGATCACATGGCCCGGCCCATAAACCTTGATCGCGTAATAACTCGTCAGCAAATGAGACCCATAGGGCCCCGCACTGGTCCACAGGGGCCCCGTCCAGCCAATCAATCGGAAGCGGTCGTCGCGGCCGAGAAACAGGTTGTCTGCGATGTAGAAATCGCTCGATCCAGCGTACTCGGTCCACACGCCGAACCCGATGTTCTCGAACCGACAGTTCTTAACGGTCAGTCCCACGGCGCCCAGCACCTCCTTTTGGCCGGCGAAGATGGCCACATCGGTGTTGCGAAACGTCAGTCCGTCGAAGATGTGATGGTTCGACGCCATGACGTCGAGCAGCCGATGGTTCCCGGCCCCGTCAAAGACGACCTCGCCATCGCCCGCCGACTTGATTGTGATCGGTTTTTCGAGGGTTCCCTTCAACGTCAGGGACATTGTGCCGTCGAACGGTGTCATTTGCGGATCGACGTAATTCAAGCGGTCATTCTTGTAGAGACCCGCGTGCATCAGAATCGTGTCACCCGGATTCGCGCGCCGTTCCCAGACGACATTCCAGTCGCCCAATCCCGCCCCGTAATAGGCCTGCAAGAGACAGGTGAAGCTGGGTTCCAGGCGGGGCCCCTGATGGTCTGGCGGGTAGACATGCAGCACGCGGCCCCCCTTGAACGGCTGCGGCTCGCCGCGCGTTTTGACTCGTACCAATTGCAATGTCTGACCAGTCGCTCCATCTGGATCGGTGATCTGGAAACGGCACTCGTATTCAGTGCAAGGCTGGAGATTGAGAATGCTTCCAGCAAAACCATCCGGCACCGTGTAGTCGAGATTCTCTCGCTGCCGATAGACGTGCTCGCCTCCAATTCGAACCAGGGGCAGGGCCGGTCGCCATTCCGATTCATCCACGGCCCGAAATTGCACCTCGACCGCCGCATTGCGGTTCGCATCACCACGAATCTGCCATTCGAACCCCAGGTTCAACAGCGTGGGATGTTCGACAACAAACCTTCCCGCGACCGCACTGTTCTGACCGTCAGCCCCCAGGATGGCGAGTAAGAGGCTCAAAAGATGAAAGTACATGATGTTTGGCACTCCAGATGTCGGAAATCCCATTTTTGTCCAGCACGCCAAATAGCATATCCTCGGCCACCTATGGCTGAAACTGTCTCGATGTGTTCTTTGCGCTCTTCGGTCGAGGAATGACGCAGGTCGCATGGGAGTGTCGGACGATGCAGGATTGGGAGACCGATTTGATATTTTGGGTTGATAACGGATCTGATTTTCCCGCGATCGATCACACCTTTGGGATTCTTGGTCCAACAATGCTTCAAGGCGAGCAGTCCGAGATTGTAAGTCTCGGTGAATTACGGATTGCCGAAGGTCAACTCCAAAAGGAAGCCGGTTTGGAATCGCTTCCACCAACGGACGCACCACGGCCGGTTGCGACAGTTCGGATCGTCTTGGGCGCCTCGCCTAGCCGTGCGTATTCTTGCAGAGCACGTTTGAGTCCTGCTTCGCCTGTACAGTAGTTATGTACTTCCCAATAATATGTCTCCTTGACGTGTAATCGATCTTCCCAGTCATTCCCGAGAATCTCGCTCGATAGCCTGCGATATAATTCTGCACCCTCAAGCGTGAAGTCAACCTCGCGCCAGCCTTCCTTATAGGGGAGTGGCATGATCGCGGAGTCGGCTCGCAGCAAGCCTGGAATATCGGTTGTCTGTTGCTCATCGGTTTCACACAAATAGCCGAGCCGAACACACGATTCCAGTCCGTTCGTGGACTCTGCGTCCGTCAGGTCGATGCCGAATTGCTTCGAGTGACCGACTGCTTTCTGGACAACTCGTGTTGCTTCATGGTCGAGTCTTTGGTGATTGTTGCCAGATTCCATACATCCTAATAGCACCCATTCGACCCATCGATTCCGCATCCGGCCGGAGTGTCCGCTACTTATTTAGCGGACGCTATTGACATTGTTTTTGCGAGTCGCTAATTATTTAGCGCCTCAGCGGTCACGAACTTTTCCAGGATGTGTTTACGATGTCGATTGAGCTGCATCTTTCCCGGCGTGAACGCCAGATCATGGATATCGTATTTGCCCGCGAAGAGGCGACCGTGCGGCAGATTCAGGCGGAATTGCCCGATCCGCCCACAGACATGGCGGTCCGACGACTGTTGCAGATACTGGAAGGAAAGGGACATCTCGGCCGTCGCATGAATGGTCGCGAAGTCGTCTATTTTCCGAAAGTCTCGAAGCAACGGGCCGGGACGAGCGCTCTGAAGCATGTGCTCGACACGTTTTTCGACGGAGCACTCGATGAAGCTCTTGCGGCGCACTTCGCCAGCAAGGAAGCAGTCGGCGAGGATCAACTGAAACGGATGCAAGAGTTGATCAAGCAGGCTCGAAAAGAAGGTCGTTAAGCAGGCGGTTCGTCAGCGTATGGCAGTTGATGGTCGCGAAGACTTCATTCTCTCAGTTGCAAGGATGCACGATGGCACTGACTCTACTGGATGCCGCAGCCAAGAGCTTTCTGTTGTTGGTGGTAACGACGATCATTTGCTTCGCTCAGCGGCGAAGCTCAGCGGCGACACGGCATTTGGTCTGGGTGTCGTCACTGGGAATGGTGCTGCTGCTGCCTGCATTGTTGCTGCTGTTGCCGCCAGCCCGAATCTTACCCGGATGGTTGTCGCTGACTCATCGAACAGCGGTCCGTTCGATTCCTGAACCGGTACGACCGCAGCAGTCAATGCTAGTGTCGAACCGGCCGATCGCGCCGAATGCATTGAGGGAGCGGGATACACTCCCTACCGAAGAAGTCGATCCTGTTTCCCCAACAGTCTCGCGAGCGGCGGCGGAATCTCCAGCGACTGAAAAGACGTTCGGACCGGTGCAACGTGGGAAGAATAACTGGTCACCTGAATTCTTTCTGCTGCTGGCCTGGGGATGTGGTTCTACGGTGTTGTTGGTGCCGCTCATGTTTGGGACCTGGGCGAGCTTGCGGTTGTCACGAGCATTTCCTGCCATGACTGATGGCAAACTGGTGCAGGCGACAAACGCCATTGCCCGGGAGCTTCGCATTACTCCGCCGTGCGTGCATCTGGGGCCGGTTGGCGCGATGCCGATGGTGTGGGGAAGTCTTCGCGGCCATCTGCTGTTGCCCGATGATGCCGCGACCCGCGATGGTTTCCCGTTGCGGGCGGTGTTACTGCACGAGTTGGCTCATCTTCGTCGCCGCGATCCGCTAACGATGGTGATTGGTCAGTTTGCTCGTGCGGTCTATTGGTTCAACCCGCTCGCCTGGCTGGCGGTCTCTCGAATGCGCATAGAACGTGAGCGCGCGTGTGATGACGATGTTCTGCGGAGCGGAATGAAGCCGAGTGACTATGCAGCCAGCTT
>JAQGHT010000718.1 GCA_028291565.1 Planctomycetaceae bacterium
AAATGCGAGCGGAATTGTCCAGGCGTACTTTTTCCCATTGCTGATAATATGGGCTTCATTGAGTACGCGATTGTAAACTTCACTGGTCATGGGGCCGGTCAGCGGGCTGAGCGTGCCGTCGGCGATACGATAAACGGTGGACAAATCGCCGGAGGAAACGGGCACTTTCGGCAAGTTCGCGGCGGCAGCCTTAAAGCTGTCAACCTCGCTCGAGGGGACAGTACGGTTGACTGGCTCAGCCAAACCGCCATGAATTGCAATCAAATCGGCCATGTTCTGAAGAAATTCCTTTCAAAGTGAAACAAATCGACCCAAGTCTATTTTGAGATCTTGAACCAGGGCGGACGAGTTTCCGCAGTTCAAATTCCAGATCTTTGTCACCGACAAATCGTCGTATTTCTCAGATCCCCAAGTCGGAACGTAGGGGAATCGTCGAATGAAGTCAAGATTGGAGCAGATGACTCACGTCATTGCGCGCAGGGAGCTCCGGATTTGAGTAGCCGATCAACAGATCGTCCAGCGTTGTCGCCGCATAAGCCCCGGGCTATGCGGAATGGGACTGACGGGACGCATGGGACTTATAAGAGAGATAAGTCCTATCGGTCCCGTTAGTTCCATTCAATCGCCATCAGTGATTGTCTGACAAAGCCGCCAAAGCTGGACGATCTCTGAACCAGAGAGAATTATCGTTGCGGCGCGAGCCTGACTTTCTATCCAACCTTAGCGGCCGCGATGAGGGCGTCTGCCCCCTGGTCTCGGAGCATTCCAGCGACAACTTTGCCGAGCTCGGCCGCAAGACTTATGGATCGTGCCGCAATAGCGTGAATTCGCGAGGCCCCGTCAGGACTCAATACGACGGCTTCCAAAGTGAGTTGATCGCCGTCGAAGCTCGTGGCCACTCCGAGAGGTGCGTGACATCCCGCTCGAAGATCGGACAGCAAGGCCCGCTCGGCAGTCACGGCCATGAATGTCTGAACGTCACTGATACGGCTGAGGATTTCCCGCAGCGATACGTCGTCTGCGCGGCACTCCAGTCCTAAGGCTCCCTGACCGACTGCGGGAAACATCACTGGTGGTTGCAACGGTTGCGTAATGCGCCCGGCCAGTCCCAGACGTTCCAGACCCGCGACCGCGAGTACGATGGCGTCGAATTCGCCAGCATCGAGTTTTCGTAGACGCGTCTCAACATTGCCGCGAATTTCCAACAACTGCAAGTCTGGACGTGCATGCAATAATTGAGCCTGTCGTCTAAGGCTACCCGTTCCCAGTCGTGCCTTCAGCGGGATAGTTTCCCAATTCAAACCGGCGTTCGCATGAGCCGGCAGCACCAATGTGTCAGCGACCGGACCACGGCCGGGAACGGCTCCCAGGCAGAGACCCTCCACATAGTCGGTCGGCAAATCCTTCAGGCTGTGAACTGCTAAATCGGCCTGTCCGTCCAGAACGACTCGTTGCACCTCGCGCGTGAAAACGCCAAAGGCACCGAGGCTGCTTAAAGGTGCAGAAAGGTCTCGGTCGCCCAGGGTTGACACGTGAATAATTTCCACGGGAACATCTGGTGCCGTGGCGTTTAATAGGCTGGCAACGTGTTCGGCCTGCCAAAGGGCGAGGCGGCTGGAGCGTGTGGCGATACGAATCGGACGCAGTGTCATCTGGGATTTATTCTTAACTAATGATGTCCGACGACCCGCGCCATCACTACGACAACGACTTTTTTGGCCCCTGCCGCTTTTAATGCACGCGCAGCAGAGTCGGCCGTCGCTCCCGTGGTCAAGACATCGTCGACCAGCAGTATCGTCTTGCCAGCAATCCGCAGCGGACGGTGGACTCGAAAAACGTCGAGCTGGTTCTTCTTACGATCCGCACGACTCAGGTGTGCCTGTTTACGAGTCCATTTCCGCTTTGAAAGTATAGGCAGGCCCACAGGGACCTGCAAGCAGCGCCCCCATGCTTCCGCCAATACGTCTGGAGCGTGGTGCTGGCGCCGGAGTCGTTGCCACCAATGTTGCGGGATCGGGACAATCAGGCCAATGTTTTCATTCTGCAGGGAATCCGCATGATATTCCCAAATCAGCTGGGCCATAGACATTAACAGCGGTTCGCTACCAGGGTACTTGCCTTTCAAGACAGCGTCGCGCAGGACTCCGTCGTATAGCCCCAGGCGGTAAACGTTCTTGAAGGCGAATCGATCACGACTGCATTCCTGGCATCCGTTTTCACTGTTGACGTAAGGACCAACGGGCGCACCGCAGCGCAGGCAGGACGGTTTATCGGCGATTTTGGTGAATTCCTGACGGCAGGCGAGGCACAGCAGGCATACGCTATTGATGGCGTGAGAATGCGGACCGAGTTCTGTTCCACAAGCCACGCAGGCCGGTGGTAACACGAAATTCCAACCGCTCGACAAGAAGGTCCGAAACCCAGGAATCGCGGATGTTGCGACATCCCAGGCTCGCAGTAAGCGTCGCCAGTTAGAAACCCCCGAGTTTGCCATAAGACGAAAATTCCTCGGTATCAACGCGTTTTTCGCTGCCGAGCCTGCATCGTCTGCCAAGCCGTTTCAGCGCGCGGATGGATTCTTCGCCGGGGTGATTTCGCGGCCGCATCATGACTGCCGGAATTGAGAAGTTCCCGATCCATCGATTCGAGGTCGATGATCTGGACCGAAACCGACTGCGAAGTGTTCGACGTTTCGAAACCGCTATTGGTGCCGCTTCTCAGCGGTCCGTATGTGTTACGGCCACTGGCAGACCTGCCAACTCCGCCCAAGAATGCTCGTCCGCCATCAGGAACCGCCGCGGATGTTCCAACAGAAAATCGGCGGACGACCGGCTGTTGCACAGCTTGGACCGCAGGCGCTTGAGCATTTGCCACAAACGGATAAGCGAAGCCTGCAGCAACGAACAGAACGGTCAATCGGGGCAACATTGTATTTCTCACTCGACTTTGCGCGCTGACGGAAGACAACATTGGTCATCTGGTGAGGTCGATTTTCAGAATTGGAACTACTTCGTAGCTCGTCCCATTTTCAGGAGTTCGCCCCAAGTGCCAGCGTGTGCGATTTCTGTCAGCAACAGATCCAATTGTACTGGATCCTCAATGGCATCCAACGCCTTTTGAATCGACTTTAATGGATTCCCCCACTTCTGCTGCCCCAGTTTGATTAATGCATCACGTTTTCCGTTGATAAATCCGCGTTCTAATCCCGTTTTCAGGCCCTTTTCCAAACCTTCTTCCAGTAGCATTTGATAGGTACTAGATTCTTGCATCAGTTTCTGCCTCCAAGGACAAGATTCGATAAATTCTCGGGTAAATTTTGCCCCCATTAGAAGCCAGGCGCTGACTCGCATCTCATTCGCCACATCTGACTCAGCCTCACTTGCCAAACGCCGCTCAGTCCGCACATCTCCAACATGCCTGTTGGATCGATGTCGAATGGAAATTTCGAAGCGATGTCGAAGTGATTTCCCACAAATCCATTTCGCCTTTCAGTTTCGGTAAGCCTGATCGACAAGAGGTTCCGACTGCTGTCCCCTTCGGGCCCAGTTCCAGAATCGCGAATGGCTTTGTTGTCGTGTTTGATATTGCTCCAGGTAGTGCCGGTAAGCGGTCGTGTCCCGTGGCGTCTCATGGGCGTCGAATGGATAACCACTCATGGCGTTAAATGGTAACGGTTCCACGGTTTGACCGTACAGCGTGTGGAGGTCGGCATCTTTGTCCCAGCCGACATTGTGCATGATGAAATCCCGCTTCCAGCCAGCCGGAATGGGTTTGTGGGGGGCGGCGAAGGTGAGGGTGATCTCGTCGCCAGCTCCGATAACAACCAGGCGATCATCTTGTTGGGTCAGTAGTTCGAGGACGTCACCAAATCGTGTGAAGTGCCCCTGCATCGGCGGCCAGACCGGATCTGAAGTGACGTATCGATAGTCGTATTGATCGGGACCGTTTCCGGGACGCCAATAATGCTGCGACACACCCCGATGATGCAAATCCGCCGATTTCATCTGCAGGGACGCCTGATTGTAAGTCACCGGCTTCTCACCCACCGAGTAGAAGGCGTGATCCCAATAAAACTCCATATTGGTGACAATTCGCAAACGATGATCCGGGCCAGCGAATGCGCCTGTGAGATCAATCGCGATCGTCTTCGTCTTACCACCGGGAAAGCCCATGAAAGGACGGATTTCCTTCCATTCGCCGTTTGCATTCGGGACCCACAACGCTGGCGGTCGTGCTTGTGCATTTTCCGGGTTTTGTGAGACCGCGACGCTGATCGACGTTTCTGTGGGATACATCCAACCGGTCAGAAACAACGTGATCGCGCCGGATTTCTCAATTTTTCCCAAGTCGAGTTCCAGCCAATGCTCCTCGGTCAATCCCTGGCGAAACTTACGATCATAGGTTTTGGTGAATTCTCCATCTTCCCGCACAACTTGTTGAAGCACATCTCGTCCGCGCTGATCAATGGCCGCGACCGGCGAGTGTGGTTCGAGCACTGTATGAATCTTGAATTCGGCAAGTTCGGCGGGGCCGACCTTTTCATTTGAGTAGATTTCAATTTCGGCAGGATGATCAATTGCCAGGAGTTCGATCTGGTCGAAATAGGTGGCTTCCCAAAGCTCTTCAGTGACCTGCAGGACGTACTTGCCATCCTTGAGTTGCATCCGCTCACCTGGGATTTTCAAGTATTCCCAGGCGCGAGGTTGAGCGACGACACCCTCGGCAAATTGCAGACCCAATGGCGCATTCCATAACAGATCTGTATAGAATTCGAAATGCTCGCCATTCCAGGTATAGACAAAAGGACAAGATCCTTTGGGCGCCTGAACTTCACAGATTTCAACATTTCCCTCGAGATCCAGCAGGCCCTGTGGAATTCCGTTGGTCCAGACGACTCGCAGCAGCTCGGCTTTGGTTTGCGCCCCCAGTCCAAAATGGATCACTTCACCGCTCGCGACTTGAGGTTGGTAGTACGCTTGTGTCTTCAATTCCACCAGTGATCCGACGCCCTGATGATTCACTCGTTTTGACTGTTGTCCGGCGGTTCCCGCGGTGTCCTTCTTGACTTCGGCGCGCAAACGCACTTTCAACCAATGGTTCTGGTTGCCACCGTTGTTCGTCAGCAGTTGAATGCCATTTTCAAGTAACAAGCACAGGTCCAGATCACCGTCATTGTCGAAGTCGGCAACATGGCAATCTCGAATCACGGCGTTCGAGTCCGGTAGCTTAAAGACGGGTTCCGAAAACTGTCCCGTCGGTCGGCCTCGGACAATTTGCATCGATTTCCCCTTCCAGCTCAGCAGATCCAGGTATCCGTCATTGTCATAATCCAGGACACGCACGCCTTCGGACAGAACCGTTGGCACTGCAGTCTCATTCAGCAATTTGACGTTACCTGGACCTGAATTCACCGTGCTGATCAGTCTTGGTTCGGTTGGACTGGTGAGGACCAGATCCCACGATGCATTCGCATCGGAATCGAGTATTGCCGCGTTTGAGATTTCCGGTACAGCACTGGATTCGCTGCCATCGAGGCTGGCGTCCCATTTCAGGGCTCCGTGCAGTTGATTTCGCAGCACTCCGCAGATACTAAGCGGCTTCGAAGATTTCTGAACAGGCTCGCCAATCAGAACGAAATCCAAATCGACGTCGTGATCCCAGTCGACGGGGATGATCTCACGCAGATGTAAACCCTGTGGCAATACGGAGTCTTTGCTCACATCCTTAAATGTGAATTGCTCTCGATTAGACCATAGCGTCAATCCTTCTGGATGCAGGGCGATCAAGTCGAGATCCCCCTCCAGGTCGAAGTCGGCGGCACAGACGAGTTCCACGTTGCGGACGTCTTCCAGGCCAGTCTTTTCCGCTTTCACAAAAGCTCGTGCAGTGCCTTGGGCTGGTATTTCATTTTTCCAGATCTGAATTCCAGCTGGTCCATACAGAATCAGATCAGGATCGGCCTGTTGGCAATACGTCGTCGCGTCTCCCAGCTTCACTTTCTTGGATTTGGGAGCGGGAGCGGGTTTGGCTCCTGTCGAATTGGGGACTGGCCGAATGGGACTCGGCGGAGCCAGATCCACAGCGTCCAAGTCCAGATCCGCGACAACGAAGCCCGTCAACTTTACGTCGACCGCAATCTCAGTCAGAAGCTGCCAGAGTTCCGGTTTCGGATTGGAGTCATTCGTTTCTTTAGCCGGCGGTGCATTCACGCCAAATACCTGTAGCTTACCGGCGCTCAAAACGAACAGATCGGGTTGGTGGTCCAGATTGAAATCCGCGACTTGAATGCTCAAGGGGGCGGTACCAATCACAATTTGCTTGGCCGCAGGGAGGAAACTGACGTCAATGGCCTTCAGTGGCGAAACGGGCTCTGGTTCATCATTCAGTTCTGATGTGGAGAAGCGAAAGGACATAAAATCGAGTGGATTGGGTTGTAATCGATCCAGGTCGGACTTGTAGACTTCGAGTGCCATGATGACCCGGCAGACCGTTCCAGTCTGGTTGGCCACCGCAGACCAGGCTTTGGTAGTTTGAGATTGAATTGCTTCGGGGAGCAATGCCACAGCCTGATCGATGTACTTGTTGGGATCCAGACTTTCTCTTTGCACGAATCGCCGAAGTTGTTCGAACATCTGCGTTTTTGATCGTAACAGCTCGAGTAATTCTGGATCTCTTTTCTCAGCCAATATTTTGGCGTATTCCGAGGTCGCAATAATGTTATTCGGAGCCGCGTGTTGGCAATTCTTGATGGCCTCGAAGGCTTCGGCTGGAATTTCCTTCGAGTAGCCGGTGGCAAACGTCCTGTAGAGTTCAAACCAGGGATTTGCGTTTTGAGGAGCCAACTGGGAGGCACTTCGGAATCGTTCCAATGCCAATTCTGGTTGTCGACAGCCAACGGCAATCCGCGCCGCCAAAATGTGCGACACATAATCTTTCGGAGCAGCGTTCAAAAGGAGCTGTGCAGCAGCTTCGGCTTCTTCCGGCTGAATTGGGCGTAGATCATTACCTCCGAAGGATTTCTTGCCACACATCGCCACCGCCATGTTCCGCAACGCGAAGAGGTCCTGCGGCAATTTCTTCTCAATTTGCCGTAGCACTTGTAATGCGGGAAACCATTCCTCGTTTTCCAGGTGCCCAATGGCCTGATTGCGGAACGCCAGAAGTTCAGCGCGTTCTTGCGGCGTTTTCCCGATTTTGTCGCCTGGCTTCGACAAATCTACGATCGGTTTCGGGCCGGGACTCAGCAGCCACCATCCCGCCAATCCCCCCACGATGGCCAGGCAAATCATTAACAGCACGAGTTTTGAAGAACTGCGCGTTGGTTTGGAATTCGGGGCTGTGGGAATTGCGGGCATGTCAACATCCTGAATTGCGGAATTATTCCCCAGAACCGGCCAAAGAACCCGGCGAGCGCTGGGTGTCAAATCGACTGGCTGTTCGGTCTTTTGTCAGACTCTGAAGGTCGTATCAAATCCATGAAAAAAGGACACTTTTCGTCTCAGTTTGCCTTGTCGCTGAAGTCATGAGACTTCGGACGCGTGTCCTGAATCGCCGAAGTCTCACGACTTCAGCGTCGACAAGGGAAATGGCTCGTAATCGATCTTGTCGCAAATCAGAACACTCAGGTGCAATAGTTTCAAATGGAGGGGCTGGAGTTCTTGGCGTAACCAGAACTCCGCGTGGTGCAATGTTTGATGGCGTTGAACTTCAATGCGACGTGCTTTACCGAACTGGTATAGTTTGCCCGGACTGTCATCGCAAGTAAATTGGAAGATTGCAGCCAAGAACTTCCCGAAATACGCGGTCTTGCCGACAAAACGTCAAATTAAGGCATGAAAAATGGCATGGACATTGACTCATATTTGGATTTATCCGATCAAGTCGCTGCCGGGATTATCCGTCAGTCAATCCGAGATCTTGCCGACTGGAAACTTGCGGCATGATCGAGAGTTTGCATTTTTCGATGCCGAAGGGCAGTATGTGAATGCGAAGAGGACTGCTAAGATCCATCGCATCCGAGCCTCCTGGGATCTCCCAGCCTGGAGCGTAACTTTGACCTCGCAGGAATCCAATTCGGACACTTTCCATTTGAATCATGATCGACAGCGGCTCGCGGCCTGGGTTGGGAACATCCTGGAAATTCCCGTTCGCATAGAGCAACGTGCAGATGGTGGTTTTCCCGATGACGAAGAGGCGTCTGGTCCCACTGTTGTAGCGACTTCAACGCTCAAATCAGTTGCCGCGTGGTTTCCGGGTCTTACAGTTGAGGAAATTCGCTGTCGCTTTCGAGCTAATCTGGAACTTGATGGAGGCGAATCCTTCCGTGAAGATCAGTTGTTCAAGGCAGCTGGAGAAACGGTGGAATTTCGGATCGGCGATGCGAGACTGTCTGGTACGAATCCGTGTCAACGCTGTGTTGTCCCCTCTCGCGCATCACAATCAGGCGAAATCTGGCCTTTTTTTCAAAAGACGTTCGCTGAACAGCGTATGGCCACTCTTCCAGACTGGACAGATCGGAGTCGTTTTGATCATTTCTACCGTCTCGCGGTCAACACGCGAGTGGCTGCGGAACAAGTACAGGTCATTCGAATCGGTGATCGGGTCGCGGTGATCGGATGAATTTCCTCGTTTTCCAACCCACCAGAGTCCAAACTGGAGGGAGCTGACCGGTGGCGTGTTGCGGTGCGGAATTTTCAGATCTACAATCATCTGAGGTCGTGGCTCAGATGGCAGTAATAAGAGACAGGAAACTTTCATGGCAAGGCTTGTGTTGTTGCAAGGCGGCGAGGCCAAAAACTATGAGTTGATCGCTGCTGAAACAGTGATGGGGCGCCACCCCGAATGTACGATTCAACTCGAATCGAACATGGTTTCCCGAAAACACGCGCGCGTGTTGCGTGATGGTTCTGGTTTTTTCATCGAAGACATGGGCAGTGGCAACGGCACGCAAGTGAATGGGGCAAAAATCGAAGGTAAGTCCCTTTTGCGACACGAAGATCGAATCAAGCTGGGGCCGATCCTGCTGCGTTTTGAAGATTTAACCGCCGCAGCCACAAAAAAGCAGGTCAATTCGGAAGACAAAGATAAGACAACCCCTGGCGTCGTGGCAGGAGGTCCCTCTTTCAAGCTGGAAGTTTCCGGCGGCGACGATGATGCCTCAATGATCATGGGATCCGTCTCGGGCAGCACTCTTTTCGCGAGCTTCGCGGTTCGGCCCGAAGCCAAACTGAAGGCGGTGGTCGAAATCACCCGCGCTCTGGCGGGGACAGTCGATTTACAAACGATTCTGCCGCGACTCCTGGAAACGCTGTTTAGCATTTTCCCCCAAGCCGATCGCGGATGTGTCCTGCTGAAGGAAGAAGGACATGCCGGAATGGTTCCGCGAGCGATCAGACATCGCCGCGCAAGCGATGACGAATCGGTCAAATTGAGTCGCACGATTTTGAATAAGGTGCTCGCGGAAAAAACCGGAATTCTGTCCGCTGACGCGGCGAACGATTCCCGATTCAATGCCAGCGAATCCATTTCCAATTTTACGATTCGCTCGATGATGTGCGTGCCGATGCTGGGATTGAACGGAGAACCGCTGGGCGTTATCAACATCGATACGCAAAATCCGCTCAAGCAATTCCAGAATGAAGATTTGGATCTGTTGATGGCGGTTGCTGGTCAAGCAGCCGTCACGTATGAGAACGCGCGATTACTCGTGTCATTCATGGAGAAAGAAAAGCAAGATCGGGAAATGAACATTGCCCGAGATGTGCAGCGGGCTTTGTTGCCCGAGCACATGCCGGTACTCGACGGCTATGAATTCTTCGCCTCCTATGAATCGGCCCAGGCAGTTGGCGGAGACTATTATGGTTGCCAGATTAAGGACGATGGCCGGAAAGTCTGTCTCGCGTTTGGGGATGTCGCCGGCAAAGGCGTGCCGGCTTCGCTGGTGATGTCGCGTCTGTCCAGTATCGTGCAGTCGACATTTGATTTCCTCGACGATGTGGGGGCGGCTTGTGAGAAGATCAATAACCACATGTGCGTGAATGCGGTCGAAGGACGCTTTGTCACATTTACCCTGGTTTTTCTCGACACGCACACGCACGAGATTGCGGTCGTGATCGCCGGTCATATGTCGCCGATGATTCGCAAGGTGGATGGCACGATCGAAGAATTCCCAGATGAAGTCGTCGGCTTGCCGATCGGAGTGGTCGACGGAATT
>JAQGHT010000732.1 GCA_028291565.1 Planctomycetaceae bacterium
AATCTCCCAAGGTCTGGCGACCTTGGCTACATGGAAATCGCTCACGGCCTGTGTATTACTCTTCGCGCCATCTCAAACTCAAATCATTTCACTGATCGGAGTTCGGTCATCCAACAAATACATTGGACGGCCGCTGGCACTGGAAAGTGTTGTGATCGGATCGACTCCCAAGCCGTGATACAGAGTCGCCAGGACCTGTTGCACAGTAATTGGACGATCCACCGCGACTTCGCCCCGTGAGTTGGTCGAACCGATCACCTGCCCCATTTTCAAACCGCCGCCGGCCATGAGAGCCGACATCACTGGCTCCCAGTGATCGCGGCCCGCGCCGGAATTGATCCGTGGCGTACGTCCAAATTCCCCCCACATCACAACCGAGCAGTCCTGATCCATCCCACGAGCATGCAAATCTTCCACCAATGCCGCGACCGCCCGATCAACTGTGGGCAACTGTCCACGCAAATGGCCAAAGTTGTTCCCGTGCGTGTCCCAGCCGCCGATTGACAAGGTCACGCAACGCACACCCGCTTCAACCAGGCGACGGGCTGTGAGGAATTGCGTGGCTTCACCGTATTTGTCACGGGTTCGCGGATCTTCGCGAGTCAAATCGAGTGCGTCACGTGTCTTGGGCGCGGTGATCATTTCGAAGGCGCGGGCAGTGAAAGCATCCATCCCGGTCATGACTCCGGAACGATCCGCCTCATTCCGGAATCGGTCAAAGTCCGACAACAGCGCTCTGCGATTGTCCAACCGGTTGAGCGAAACCGAGCCGTTCAAAGCCAAGTTTTCCAACCCGGGTCCATCGGGTGTGAACGGCCGGTGAGCGACACCCGCATAGCCCGCATCCAAGCCCGTCGCATTGCCCATCAGACTGACATAGGGCGGAACTCGTGGATCGGTCGGCCCCTGCAGTTTCGACAGAATGGCCCCAAGTCCCGGCCGCCCGCCTTGTGCTTTGCCAACCGCTTCACCATAGCCGCTCATCAGCAGAGCTGGGGCATGTTCGGCGACGGCGCCGACCACGGAACGCACGATCGTCAGTTTGTCGGCGATCGCAGCTTGGCGCGGGAAAAGTTCGCAAAAATCCATTCCCGGAACGTTACTGTGGATCGGTTTGAATTCGCCACGATATTCATCCGGCGCATTTGGCTTCAAATCATACGTGTCCATATGACTCGGCCCGCCGGGCAAATAAATCATGATGACCGACTTGTGCTTCGCCGCTTTTCCAGACGCCGTTTCGGAAGCCCGCAATACGTGAGGCAGGGATAATCCGCCGAGAGCAAGTGTGCCGATTTTCAGGAAATTCCGCCGTGAAACACCGTCACAAAAACGTTGCTTGTCGCCGTAAATGGTGAGCATGCTTGCCTCTCCGAAAAATCATCGTGGGGCCTGGTCACGGGTTGCGCACCGCTCAACCAGCCCACACAGCATTATACATCGACAAGTATAGATGTTGCAATCTGACAAATTGGGAGTGCTGTCAAACTGCGACGGAATGGGAACAATTATGCGGGCAAACGTTGATAGGGCCAGTGGTAACATTGCCTGAAAGTCATTGTCAAACTCCACAGAGAAGCGGCAAAGTATTTACTGTCGTATGGGAGAAGCCGAGGCCCTCTTCGAACGCTACAACACGAAATTGATCATTCTGGAAGCCGGAGCCAAGCATCGGGCTTCTGCGGAACTGATGGAATCAGACTACCTCGCCAGTCGCTTCCCTGCCGACTTGCCTTTCACGACGCGGAATGTCGTGTTTCAGTTTGGGCATTTAGACAAAACGGATCACAATTTGCAGGAAAGTGCAGAAACGCGTTTTCTTTAAAGGGAAATGTGGATCCCCAAAACGGATTGTGCTGAATCTGACATCAAATCCGCTGGACATCCCTTTTCTCGACAGCTTTCCGAACTGGTAATGGCGGACGCTGGACAATGACGCCACTCCTCTCTTTGGGCCTCGGGCATTTTTAGCGCTTTGTCAGAAATCTCGTTTCTGGCCATGTGTGCTCAGACGTCGACAAGCGCGATCGACTCATCTGGTCAGGATTTTGAACTGTTGAAATTGTCACTTGTTGCACTGGCTTTGCTTTCATCTTACGCCTTTGATTCACAACAAGGTCAATTTCGCTCCTCTAGTCAACGAAGGTGAAAAAATGTCTTCCTGGTTCCAATTTGTTGCACAGCACATCACGACCAAATCTCGCCGTCAGTCGCGTCGGGCCGTCGGACTTGATCTCGAATCGCTGGAATCTCGTCAACTCCTAACGGTCAATCCACTTACAGTCAGCAGTGTGGCGGACATCACGGCGACGGGTGGGAAAGTCAGCGGCGAGGTGGCCTCGTTCGTCGACGCAATCGCACCCGTGACCACGCATGATTTCAAAGCCACAATTAACTGGGGTGATGGTACAACCAGCAAAGGCAAAGTTGTCGCGGGGACTGACGGAGGATTTGAAGTCACTGGAAAGCACCACTATAAGGTCACGGGACCACGCGAAGTCACCTTGACCGTGAGCGACAATTCCGGGAATACGGCGTCAGACGGCGCATTCCAGCAGACCAACCTGGTTTCTGACCAAGCAGGTCAGGCGCCTGTGACGGATCCAAATCTCGTGAATGCGTGGGGTCTGGCCGCCGCTCCAAATGGGCCATTCTGGGTGAACGACAATGGAACGGGTGTCTCCACATTGTATACCGGGCAGGGACAGATTAATGCGCTGGTAGTGACCGTCCCCGCTCCTCCCGGCAGTCAGGATCCAGCGACGCCGACTGGAATCGTTTTCAATGGTACCGCCGATTTCGCAGTCACGGGAGGCGCCAGTCACTTCATCTTCGCGACAGAAGACGGAACGATTTCGGGTTGGAACAACGGAACGGCTGCCGAGTTAAAAGTCGACAACTCCGCGTCAGGTGCCGTCTTCAAGGGATTGGCGATGGGAACTGTTGGCACTGACAATTTTCTCTATGCCACAGATTTTCATAACGGGAAAATCGATGTCTTTGACAAGAATTTCGCACCCGTCACGCCAGCAGGGAGTTTCCAGGTTCCCAAACTCGAAAAGGGTTTTGCCCCCTTCGGCATCGAAAACATCAATGGGACCCTGTTCGTCACCTATGCCAAGCAGGATGCGGACAAACACGACGACGTGCAAGGCCCCGGATTGGGCTTTGTCGCTGAATTCAAGACGGATGGAACTTTTATCAAGACGCTGGTTTCCAAAGGACCGCTCAATGCTCCTTGGGGCGTCGTGCAAGCACCGTCAAATTTCGGTCAATTCAGCAATGATCTACTCGTTGGAAACTTCGGAGGCGGTGCGATTAACGCCTTCGATCCGCAGACTGGAAAATTCCTGGGCTCTGTGACAGATGACACCGGTCATCCAATTGCGATCTCTGGTTTGTGGGGTCTGAGTTTCGGAAATGATGCATTGGCTGGGCCCTCGAATGACCTGTTTTTCACTGCAGGCCCAGGTGGCGAGGCGCACGGACTGTTTGGCGACCTGGTGGCGGTTGGATTGCCGACGCGTGTGAATATCCAATAGTGGATGGTGACCTTACAACTTACTGAAGTATTGGAAAGTCCAATTTGACAATACGGGATTTGAGTGGTCTAATCGATTAACTCCAGGAATGTTGCATTCCTGGCGGAGTTCGCCAATTTGATACTGCAGACCACAGGAATCTCCAATGTCGACCCGCGACGGTCGCGACGACGGGCCAGTTTTGCGGGACGTGTCCGATCATTCGCTGCTCAGACGGTTCCGGCTGGGCAGCGAAGATGCGGCAACCGAAATCTACATGCGTTATGCGCGACGATTGCATGCCCTGACACAAGCGAACTCGTCTCCCGATCTAGCCTCGCGGGTCGATTCTGAAGATATCGT
>JAQGHT010001095.1 GCA_028291565.1 Planctomycetaceae bacterium
TCGGCGGGTTTTTCCGCTGTCGGATTGGGCATTGGAGCAGGGGCTGGCTGCTGAGTCTTCGGGATTGGATTCGCACTCGAATTCGATGGCTCGCTGCGCGATTCGTTTCCCTGTTTCTGAGTGGTAGTTTCTGCTGCCGATGCGGGAGCCGTTCCTTTCCCGCACCCGATGATTGCACAGATCCCGAGAAGGCAGGCAATGCCACAAGCCAAAGCTTGTCGTCGGGCCCAGATGAGACCGGAATGGAGACATTGCATGAGAAACCCCAATTTGAACAAGCCGGCATGCCTGATCAGAAACGCGTTGTCGAAAGAAAGTACGACTGCAATTGTACCAATTTGAAATGAGACTGCACATATTTTACTTGAGGTTCACGGAAAAGCAGGTACGGACAAGCATTCTGCCACGACAGTCGGTTGGCGGGAACTTTCATCCGTGACTCAACAACGGGTGCGCCACATCTCAAGCTTCTCCTTTGATCCAGATTCAGCAGTGCGGCTGGCATCAAGACGCGGGGGCTTTCTGGCAAAGGATTTTGGCAGGATCATGTTGGGGCAGGATGATGGGGAGGGAAAGGCACAAAGATCGGGTCTGCAACTTGTGATTGACTTACCACAAAGTCGCGAGAATCTAGAATCGCGGCAGCAGGCGTGCCAAAAGTTCCGCTCGGGAATGAACACCGACGATGCGATAGATCTCGCGCGTGTGGTTGTGAACCGTGTTTCGGCTGAGTTCAAGTCGAGCTGCGACTTCCTTCTCGGCGAGGCCACTCAATAGCAGGTCGACGACTCGTCTTTGAGCGGGCGACAGCGCAATCACAAGCGGATTCACTCGTGAAACGCGATTTCTGTCCGCGGCTTCATGTGTTTCAATTTCCGATTCAACATCTTGAGGGACGTCAGTACTGGATGCCAGGCGGAAGGGGACCGCGCCGAAGCGGAGAAACTGCCCGAGTCGAACGGGACTCGATTCCACCGGTGCGTCTTCGACAAACGTCCCATTGTGGCTTTCCAGGTCAATCACATTGACTTCCTGCCCCGAGACGAAAATCTCTGCGTGGCGGCGCGAGACGGTCGGATCAGGCACGTGAATGCCACAGCTTCGCGACCGCCCGACAACGAGCTTTCCTGGCACAAGTGTGATGCACAAGAAGGGAAAACTGCGAGACTGACATTCCAGGATGAAATTGTGGCCCATGATGCAAACCGACGATCATTCTGCCAGAAAACAATGCGGCCGGATGTGCTGCCTGATCCCTGACGATTCCGGAATCGAAGTGTTCAAAACAGTCCATTTGAGAAAAAACTTGAGATTCTTCCAGAATAGCCTATTTAGGTCATCCCAGCAAGAATCAAGGCTTTCATGATGGTGTGTCGTCGGGCAATTGCATCTGGATCGCGGCGTTATCAACGCACTGTCAAATCTCGTATGAAACCAACAGTAGAAAGCGGTGGTCAATCTCACGCTGTGAAGATTTCGTTAAGTTGGTGGCAGGTACCTCGGCAGCCTGTCAGATGTGACAGGTAGCGGGTATATCATTCAATTCACCAGTTCCAGTCCGGCCCATTGTCCTTGACGTTTCGTCGAACCTCCGTCACCGGGCCGGTCTGACAATTTTTAGCAAATTGAAAGGTGATTGGGTGGAAGATTGGAAAAGTCACGTCGATGACCTGGATATTCCAATTCCTGCCCCGATTCACCATGGGAATTGAACCGACTCTACCACATTGTGGGATTCGTATTTCGCTCTGAATTCATCGACTGAGGGATCACATGAAAGAATTCTGTCGAACACTGCTGTTGATCTGCTCGCTCGCCGTGCTGCAAGTCGTCTTGCCGCTCAACACGTTCGGGAAGGACGAGAGTCGCGCTGTACAACGCGACTGGGCGGCGTTCCCCGCGATTATTGAAATGGATGCGCCACGGGAACTTTATGCCGTGGGTGATGTCCACGGTGATTACGATCGTCTGGTCACTTTACTCATTGCTGCAAAGTTGATTGGACCTGGCGCCGCGTCACCTGCCGAAGCCAAATGGCTAGGCGGGTCCGCGGTACTGATTTGCACCGGCGACCTGATCGATAAGGGAAAACATTCGTTGAAGGTCGTGGCGCTCTTTCGTGCACTGCAGGCCAGTGCGTCCCAGGCGGGCGGAAAAGTATTAGTGACCATGGGAAATCACGAAGCGGAGTTCTTGGCTGCCGGAGATACCGACGACAAAGCCGAAGAATTCTTGAAAGAGCTGGAAAAGCATGGATTGGATCCCAACACTGTAGCGGCCGGCCAGGACGCACAAGACGTCGGGAAGTTTTTGCGGTCACTGCCGTTTGCCGTTCGCGCCGGCGACTGGTTTTTTGCTCATGCGTGCAATACGGATGGCCGAACGCTCAATGCGCTGCGGATTAAACTTCAGGATGATGTGAAGTCTCTGGGCTTTGGCTCACCGATTTTGTCCGCGGATGATTCGCTGCTGGAAGCGCGCTTGCATCCGATTCCCTGGTGGGAACGCGAGGGTGATGCTCCGAAAGAGAGTGCAGGCCGGTTACGTGAGTTTGCGCAGGCACTTGGAATTAAGCACTTTGTCATGGGACATCAACCGGGAGCAGTGAAGTTTTCGGATGGTACCAAACGCAAGAAGGGGGCGCTGTTTCAGAAGTTCGATGGGCTGATGTTCCTGATTGATACTGGAATGAGCGAGGCCATCGATTACAGTACTGGAACGATCTTGCATATCACAATTCTGAATGGCAAGGCCTCGGCAAAAGCGATTGGCGTGGATGGAATTCCTCAGGAATTATGGAATGAGAATTCAAATTGAACCAACGTAAGTCTGTACGTCGCGAGTTCTCGGTCAAACACCATTGGAATCACTAATAATGAGAATCGAAGATCTCAACGACTGAGATGTTGGACCTGGGTTTTCGTAGACCGGCAGGATTTGTTTTCAACGAGGAAAATCAAATGCGAGCATTTGGAATTGTGGTGACTTTGCTTTTGGTGCTGGGGACTCATCCCGCGCAGGCCTGGCACAATCACGGCCATAAAACCGTCGCGCTGATTGCCTGGAGGCAGTTGGGTCTGGCTAATATCGATCTGCAGCAGCGGGCGGCCGCGATCCTACGCGAACATCCGCATCGAGACCTGTTTCTGAAGACCGGCCGCCCGGCGGAATTTGATGAGGATACCTGGGTCTTCATGCAGGCCGCAACGTGGCCGGACTGGGTTCGAGATCCGAAGGTGAACGACAGCCCTGTTGAGGACCATGACGCAATTGTGGCGAAATACCATAAAGGAAATTGGCATTTTGTCAATTTGCCCTACATCAATCCCAATGAGAAGAATCTGTTCGACGAGGCTGCGATTCGCAAGCAGGTTCTGGAACCAGAACTCGATCCGCAGCACGAACCACGGCATGCGCTCGCCGCATTGAAGCAGAGTCTCGCACAGCTTGCCTTGACCGACACTCCACCCGCGGACAAGGCAGTGGCGCTGTGTTGGGCGGTTCATTTAATCGGTGATATTCATCAGCCTTTGCACTCAGTGGCGTTAATCGGTTCGAAGCAACAGTTCGGTCCGAAGGGATTATTGCCTCCGCACGGGGACAATGGGGGAAACAAGCTGGCCATCCGAGTGAAGGCCGAAGATCCTGCCGGCACTGATCTGCATTCGCTATGGGACAGCCTGCTGGTTGAGAAACTTACCGATACTCAGCTGAATGCTCTGGTGCATGATTGGCTGCAACAGCCGGATTTCGTTCGGAGTCGGTTTACGGTCGCGCTGAATAAAAAAGACCTTCTGGATTGGGCGATCGAAAGCCGGGATCTGGCGCAGTCGGTGGCCTATCAGGGAACGGACGGCCTGTTAAAGTTTCATATCCTTTCTGAACATCGGGACCTGAACGATCCTCAAATTCCAGCGCTTCCGAACGGATATCTCAAGACTGCCGGCGAAGTCGCACAACGGCAAATGATCTTGGGCGGGTATCGTCTGAGTGATCAATTGTCAAAAGCGATCATGAATGGGGAGAGCAACTGACCATGCGCAACTCACGAGCAGTCTGAGCCTGGCCGATTAGGCGCTGTCACAAAATAAGTTGATCAATTTCGAGACAACGGTACATTCGGCGAAGCTAGCAGATTGACTCCATTACTAATGTTTTTTCACTCGCTATCGCGCGTCACCCTGGAAAACAGGGGAAACTGGAACGCTAATCTACGCTAATTCACGCTAATAAAGACAAGGAAAGTCGCAATTGTGTTGCCTGACGACCCTTGCGGGATGGAATCCTGATTAGCGGTGCGTAGTGTTCAAAAACGACTAGCAGTCTCTCGATCACCGAATAGTCAAAGTAAAACAACTTGATCAACGCATTTCGTTGCAGCGCCTCAGAAAGCAAACTTGGGCTCTAGTGCTGCAATCAATACCAATGTCTTGCATTGACAAAAATCTCGTCAACTATGAAGGGGTTCAGAATGAAGAAATCAGTCGCGCGAGTGATCCTCGCGGGCATTATGTGTTTCGTGTCAGGTGTCTCATTTGCAGTGGCGGAAGAATCGGAGTGCGCTGGCGCGACGCCCGCCTGGCCTGCGGGCCTGCCGGTCTATGACCATGTCGTGATCGTTGTCGAAGAGAACAAAGATTATCACGAGGTGATCGAAAACGCATGGGCGCCTTATTTGAATTCCACGTTGAAAGCGGAAGGGGCCAACTTCACCAAAATGTTTGGTGAGGAACATAACAGCCAGGGAAACTATTTCTGGCTCTTTTCGGGCAGCAATCAATCGGTGGGATTCAAAGATGAAGTTCCCACAACCTTGTTCACGGTCAGCAATCTGGGCCAGCAATTGATCGACAAAGGAAAGTCGTTCAAGGGATACAGCGAGAGCCTGCCGGCGATTGGTTTCGCGGGCAACTTGTCTACGGACATGCTGTATGCCCGCAAGCACGCACCGTGGGTCAGCTTTAGCAATGTTCCGAATGGAACGACGATTGCCAGCTCTTCGAATTTGCGGTTTTCTGATTTCCCGGCGGATTTTTCGAAACTCCCAACAGTCTCGTTTGTGATTCCCAACCTGGACAATGACATGCACAACGGTGATTCAGACATGGCCGTTCCGAAAGGTGATGCCTGGTTGAAAACGAACATTGATCCGTACTATCAGTGGGCGAAAGCGCACAACAGTCTGCTGATTGTGACATTCGACGAAAACAACGACCGGCGGCATTTTAAGGGGCTGACGAATCCCACGGTCATCCCGACGGACGAATTCCGCAAAGACGTCCAAAACCGCATTGCGACGATTTTTGCCGGAGCCCATATCAAGCACGGCGATTTCACCGAAGGGGACGGCGTCACACACGTCAATATCCTGCGCACATTGGAAGCCATGTATGGGCTGCCAAAATCGGGAAAGCAACAGCCCAATGCCGCAGGTGGCGGGATTACCGACGACTTTATCATTACGGATGTGTTTAAGTAGTCTGCGCCAGAGTGGAAACGGTCGAATCGTCCTCTGAAAACGTGAATTGTGAGATTGAAAGCAAGTTCTTCTCTGTT
>JAQGHT010000747.1 GCA_028291565.1 Planctomycetaceae bacterium
CATAAAGCTGATTTTCTCCACTCCGATTCCATGCTCGCCAGTCACACTGCCGCCTAATTCGATGCACGCATCCAGAATCTCGTCGCTCGCTTCCAGAACCCGGCGGACCTGGTCTTTGTCTCGTTCGTCAAACAGGATGATCGGGTGAATATTGCCGTCTCCCGCGTGAAAGACATTGACAATCCGCAGATTGTGGCGGAGTCCGGATGCCGTAATCAGTCGCAAAATCTCCGGTAGCTTGGTTCGTGGAACGACGCCATCCTGAGTACAGTAGCTCGGACTGAGACGCCCAATTGCACCGAAGGCCTGCTTGCGGCACTTCCACAACAACAGACGTTCTTTGGGGGTGTTCGCTTGCCGGACTTCGCGGGCTCCGGATTGATTGCAAATGTCGATGATCGTGCGGGCTTCGCCATCCACGGCGACTTCCAGACCGTCGACTTCGATTAACAGGACGGCGCCTGCATCGAGTGGAAAACCAAAGTGGAATGCGGCCTCGAGTGCTTCGACAATTCCCTGGTCCATCATTTCCAGCGCGGCGGGAACAATGCCGGCTCCGATGATGTTACTGATCGCGTGAGTCGCCGACTCGACCGTCTCGAAGACTCCCAGCATCGTTCTGTACGCGGCGGGGTCCCGCGTCAGCCGAACCCAGATCTTCGTGGCGATGCCAAACGTCCCTTCGTTACCGACGAATAAACCAGTCAGGTCAAATCCCGGATTATCTTCAGCAGGCCCGCCGAGCAGGACGACTTCGCCGTCCGGCATGACCATTTCGGCGCCCAACACGTGATTCACGGTGACGCCGTATTTCAATGTGTGCGGTCCACCGGAATTCGTGGCAAAATTGCCGCCAAGAGTACACGCCCCCTGGCTGGACGGGTCCGGAGCGTAATGATAGCCGGTTCCCTTCAGGCTTTGGGTCAAATGGACATTCACCAGTCCCGGTTCGACAATCGCATAGCGGTCGCGGAGATTGATTTCGACAATCTTTTTCATCCGCGTCAGCGAGATCATCACGCCGCCGCCCACGGGTAAACTTCCGCCCGCGAGACTTGTACCGGCTCCCCGCGGAATGAACGGGATTTGGAGTTCGTGACACAACTTGACGATCTGCACGATCTGTTCGGTCGTGGTGGGAAACACCACGACATCCGGAACCTGCTTTTCGATCGTGTAGCCGTCGCACTCGTAGACGAGTAATTCTTCGGGTTTACTCAGAATGCTGGCTTCGCCCACAATGTCTTTCAGACGCCGCAACACGACAATTCCAAACGCCGGTCGCGGGGGAGCGGAAACAGACATGTATGCCTCGGGGGTTTTAAGCGGCAACTGAATGGGTGATGGGACTTATAGGATCTATGAGACTTACGCGACATTGGGGGCGATCAGTCCCATGCGTCCAATAAGTCCCATTTATTAATAAACTCCGATGGGGAAATCGCACAAGCCAGAGGCTTATGCTACGAGGGGTTACTCTTCAAAACGTCCGTGATCTTCTTCGTCATCCTGCCATTCTTCGATCATTTCCATCAAATGAACCTGCTCCTTGGCATTGGCCCAGACGGATTCGCCCCCCTCGAGAGCTACTTCGTAGCGTCCTTCGCATTGGCAGTCGGGTTCACCGCAGAAATGAGGCGTCGCGGCGATCCACAATACACGGTAGAGCGGCACTTGTTTGTCGTCGACTCGGCAAAAAATACTCATGATGATTCACGTGGACCAGAATGTTCGAACGTGTCCTTTGAACGGGATTGCTCGGTAATTCGCCGCACCGGACTTACCCCGGTGAGGTCTCGGACTTTGCACTACTCGGTTTTCAAGGCATCACAATCTGCGAACGAATTCAAAGGCCGTGGTCTCGCCCCCGCGAGGGAATGGCGAAAGAAATGCAAATCTGCCTTTTATTCAGCCAGTTTCTTGAGCAGTAATTCACGGACCGTCCCGGCATCCGCACCTTTGACTTCTCGCATAACCTGGCCAATTAACGCCCCAACAGCCGCCTGCTTACCGGCTTTAAAATCGGCGATGGCTTTGGGGTTTTTCACCAGCACGGCAGCAATGACACCTTCTAATTGTCCGCTATCCGACTTGATCGACAAGTCCTTTTCCTGAATGATCTGATCAATCCGAGCCACGCTGATTGTCGCGGGGGCGTCGCTCACCAGTAAATCCATGAAAATCTCGCGACCGCTTTTGATCGTGATTTTCTTTTCGTTGACCCGTTTGAGGATCTCCCCTAAGACCGGTGGCTGAATGGGAAATTGCTCGATACTCAATTTCCGTTCGTTCATTTCCCGCTGAACATCCTGCGTCAGCCAGTTGCACGCCTGCTTTCCGTCACCACAGATTGCGGCGACTGCTTCGAAGTATTCGGCGTAGGTCAATCCCTGGTCAACAAGTACCGACGCGTCATACTGAGACAGTTGATAGGATGAAATATACCGCGCCCGGCGGGCAGCCGGAAATTCGATCAGAGCGCCGCGAACACCTTCGATATAAGAATTCTCGAGTGTGACGGGGACCAGATCCGGGTCGGGGAAATAGCGATAGTCGGCGGCGTCTTCTTTTCCGCGTTGCCGCACCGTCAAGTTATGCACGGCATCATAGCCGCGAGTCTCCTTCGCGACATCCTTGATGGTCTTGCCATCGACTTGCCATTGCTTGTATTGCCGGTCGGCTTCGAATTCAATTGCCAGTTCGATATTACGGAAACTGTTGAGATTCTTGATCTCCACGAGTGGCGTTGCGATCTTTTTACCGTCGCGGAAAATGTGCACATTGACGTTGGCGTCGCAGCGCAAACTTCCTTCTTGCATGTTGCAATCCGAAACCTGCAGATAGGTCAGCAAGAGTTTTAGCTCTTCGAGATACTTCTTCGCTTCCTGTGCCGATCGCATATCGGGATGCGAGACAATTTCCAGCAGGGGTGTTCCAGCGCGGTTCAAATCAACCTGGCTGTCGTTGCCCCGGCCGGTTTCGTCGTGCGTGTTTTTTCCCGCGTCTTCTTCCAGGTGAGCCCGGATAATGCCGACTCGTTTCTTCTCGCCGGTTTCTGGATTGGCGACAATTTCGAGCCACCCGTCATGGCTGAATGGCAGGTCGTACTGACTGATCTGATAGCCTTTGGGCAAATCGGGATAGTAATACTGTTTACGGTCCCACTTGGTGAAGTTGGCGATCCGACAGTTCAGTGCGAGGGCAGTTTTCACCGACAGCTCAAACGCGCGCCGATTCATGACCGGCAGTGACCCCGGCAGCCCCAGACAGACCGGACAGGTTTGAACGTTGGGATGATCAGGATTGAATTTCGTCGAGCAGCCGCAAAAGATCTTGGAATCCGTCTGCAATTGAACGTGAACTTCCAGCCCGATAATCGTGGTATAGTCCATGATACTTTCTTTTGATTTGGCGCGGAGGAAAACGTCACATTCCGAGCTGTATTTATACTGTTCGCGGCCGCGAATGAGTCTTTTTCAATACTTATCCCCGCGTTCAAACGTCTCATTCTTAACCGTGCGTGGTATAAATCTTACCGACGCGTCAAATTCTCCCGCGAAAACATTCGATTCACAATTTCGGCTGCTGCTTGTGCCAATCTGTGGCCTTCTCAAACATCCTGGCGGCACGCAATAAACGCTCTTCTTCGAACGGCGCGGCCAGCAATTGCAATCCGATCGGCATGCCCGTCGCCGTGAATCCCGCTGGAATGGAGATTCCCGGAAGACCCGCCAAATTCGCACTGATGGTGTAAATGTCTTCGAGGTACATCGCCAGCGGATCGGCCAAATGTTCACCGATCTTGAAGGCAGGATTCGGTGAAACCGGAGAAGCCAGAACGTCAATCTGCTGGAACGCCTGATCGTAATCCTGTCGAATCAACCGCCGCACTTTCAAAGCCTTGACGTAGTAGGCTTCGTAATACCCTGCAGAGAGGGCGTAGGTCCCCAGCATAATGCGGCGTTTGACTTCAGTACCAAAGCCTTCTCCGCGACTTGTCGCATACATGTCGATCATGTTATTGAATTGCGACGCTCGATGACCGTAATGCACGCCGTCGTACCGAGCCAGATTGCTGGAGGCCTCACAGGGCGCGATCAAATAGTACACGGCCACGCCGTATTTGGCGTGCGGCAAGGAAACTTCCTTGATTTCCGCTCCCAGTGACTTGTAGACATCAACCGCAGTCCGAACGGTACGTTCCACTTCTGGAGACAATCCTGCAACGAAATGTTCTTTCGCGATCCCAACACGCAAGCCTGCCAGGGGCTGCTCCAGATTCTGAAGATACGACGGTACCGGGGCGTTGACGCAAGTCGAGTCGCGCGGATCGTGGCCGGATATGACTTCTGCCAGAATTGCCGCACCCGCGACATCATTTGCGAACGGTCCAACTTGATCCAGTGAACTGGCGTAGGCGACCAGACCGTAACGGGAAACTCGGCCGTAGGTCGGCTTCAAGCCGACAACGCTGCAAAAACCGGCTGGCTGACGAATCGATCCACCAGTGTCCGTGCCCAGCGACAGGGGGGCCATCCCTGCCGACACTGCCGCGGCGGAGCCGCCGCTGGAGCCACCGGGAGTCCGTTCAAGATCCCAGGGATTATGCGTCACCTGGAACGCGGAATTCTCGGTGGTCGAACCCATCGCGAATTCGTCCATGTTCGTTTTGCCGATCAACACCGCGTCCGCCGTTTTCAGGCGGGTGACCACATGCGCATCATAGGGCGGCACGAAGTTTTGCAGCATTCGGCTGGCGCAGGTCGTGGTCTGTCCCGCGGTGCACAGGACATCCTTGACTCCGACGGGAATTCCAGCGAGAGCTCCTAGTGGCTGTCGGGCTTGTCGTTTCTGATCGACTACCGCGGCCTGCTTCAGCGCCCCGTCACGATCCACAGACAAAAAGGCACCGACCTTGGCGTCGAATTCGGCGATGCGGTCCAGGTACGCTGTCGTGACCTCCACGCTGCTTAATTCGCCCCGGTCCATGCGGGACAATAAATCACCCGCGGTGGCTCCAATGATCGACATGTTTTCAAGAATCCTCTTATCAACCGTGCCACACAAGGTGGGGAAATGGCTGAGACATCAGGGTTATCGAGTGACGCGTATTGTGGCGGAAGATTCCAAGAATTCCAACTGACAAAATTCCGTGTCGCGACATCGCTTTTGCCAAACGTTGGCGTGTCTTCGCTGGAGTTCCGGCTTGAACCGGAGCGGCCAGCTCTCGTGGAGTGACCCGCGCCGCTTATTGCTACGCCATGAAAGATTTTCGTAGCTGAATTCGTGAGAATTCGGGCCGATCGACGTATTCCGCCCGAAATCTCACGATTTCAGCTACGCGAAATGCCCCACACGAATATCCTTCACCACGTAACGCTTATTGGCCTAACTCCAACGGTTACAAAGTGCTGTAAAAACATCCCAATTCCACTTGAATTGCGCGGTACATGCAACTCTCTCAAAGCTCAACCTGAAGTGCTCTTTGAGCAAAAAAATAAACCCACGTCCTCATTGAGGACTGGGTCTATTGGAAACGCAAAACTTTGACATTTTCAGGCAATTGGGGCAAATTCTGCGACTGTCTTCCACTATTACTATTCGCCGAATATTTCAGGCACGAGGAAGA
>JAQGHT010001102.1 GCA_028291565.1 Planctomycetaceae bacterium
TCGGGAAATGAGATTGCCCCAGCTGTAGTAGTCGTCTTGTGTCCATTTATCGAATGGGTGATTATGGCATTTCGCACACTGCAGACGAATACCGAGAAACAGCTGAGCGGTCGCTTCGGCCCGCGCAAGTGGCTCTCGCAAGGCCCGGTAGTAATTCGCACCGGGATTTGAATAGCTACTGCCCCGCGCGGCAACCAATTCTCGAACGAATTGGTTCAGCGGCTTGTCTTCGGCGACAGATTCGCGAATCCAGGCGTGAAAATTCTGGACGCCCTTGCGGTCCAGAGTCTTTTCCTCGTTCCGCAGCATATCCGACCACTTGAGCGCCCACCAATCCGCGTAAGACTTGCTTTGCAGCAGACGTTCAACGAGCGTCAGGCGTTTGTCAGTATGGGCGTCGCTGGCAAACTCGCGAGCCTCGGCAGCGGTTGGAATCGAACCCGAAATATCCAAGGTCGCCCGCCGCAGGAAGGTCGTGTCATCACAAATTGCCGAGGGATTGATTTGTAGCCGCTGAAGCTTCCGTAAAACAGCCGAATCGACCAGATTTGTCGGCGGCGGGCCACTCCATTGAAATTGATCCCGTGCGGGCAACCATGCGAGACTGACCGGCTGCTGCAAACCCAAATACCTGACCACCACAGTGGCTTCGCCAAATCCGTCTCGCTGGGCGACACCGGATAGTGAGACCGTGACGGCAGGATTGGAGACTTCGAAAACGGCCAGTCTGGTGACATCTTGGATCGTTCCGTCAGCGAACCGGGCGCTGACTTTCAGCGGTATGTCCTTTTGTGGCGGATGGATCATTGCCGAAGCAGGCACAACTTCGAGCGTATTCAATCGCGGCAGATTCGGAGCATCAGCAGGCAGACCAGACACCATCCAATTGCGAAATATTTGATATTCCACCGATTCCCGACGAAATCGCAGCCCACCCTCATGAGCAACTGCCATAATTGGCTTTTGCAGGATCAAGCTGGAATCGGGATCCAGAGAATTCGCACGGCGACCGAGCAGATCTCGAGTGAGCATCAGGAAATCGGCTTGCGGATCCTGTCCACGAAGCGAAAGCTTGAAGCCGCCTTTACCGTTCTGGTTGCCATGACAAGCCCCCATGTTGCAGCCCGACTTGGACAACACAGACATGACATCGCGTTCAAACGAAACGCGTTCACTGGCCCCTGCATCCGGGGCGCAGTTTGCCAGAATTGTCAGGATCAGTGCAGGCAGCAATCGATTCAATTTTTTCCCCGCGACAAATTGTTTCAGGCCTGTTTCGCCCCCTGGACTGCCAGATGCTCTTCAAACACACCCATTTTGCGGAATTTGTTATAGCGGTGCGTCAGCAGTTCTTCACCCTTCAAGCTCCCCAGCGACTTGAAGCCCCGGATTAACGTCGACTTGAGTGTTGCAGCCATGGCCCGATGGTCGCGGTGAGCGGCCCCTGGGGGTTCCGGGACGATTTCATCGATCACGCCCAGACGTAGCAGGTCCTTACTCGTGAATTTGAGAGCCTTTGCGGCCAGGTGCGCGTACTTCTGGTGTTTCCACAAGATGCCCGCACACCCTTCAGGACTGATGACCGAATAATACGTGTGCTGCAGCATGGCGATGTGGTCGCCAATCCCGATGCCCAATGCTCCGCCCGAGCCCCCTTCGCCAATCACCACGCACACAATTGGCGTCGCAATGCGGGACATTTCTCGCAAATTGAACGCAATGTTATAGGCTTGGCCGCGTTCTTCTGCACCCACACCGGGATAGGCGCCCGGCGTATCAATGAAACAGACAATTGGCAGTTTGAACTTGGCCGCCATCTGCATTTTTGCCAGGGCCTTGCGATATCCTTCAGGATGCGGACAGCCGGCAAAACATTCGGTCCGTTCCTTCAGAGTCCGCCCCTTCTGCTGACCGATGAACATGACTTTCTTGTCTTCGAGCTTGGCAAAGCCGGTCAGGATGGCTCGGTCGTCGCCGAAGGCTTTATCGCCATGCAATTCGACGAACTCATCGAAGACCAGCTCCAGATAATCGTCTGTCTGGGGCCGTTCCGGATGCCGGGCCACTTTGACGACGTCCCAGGCGTCTAAACCTTCAAAGATTTCACGCTTGAGGCGATTCAATTCCACCCGCATATTGCGGATTTCCTCGCGCACCTCATTCGGCGGAACTTCATGGCGCCATTGGTTTTCCAGCTCTTGGAGCTTGGCTTCCAGATCGTAGATGGGTTGTTCGAACGGAAGACGATGCGTGATCGCCATGCTGCACTCTCTTCAACTCGTCAATGGAAAACGGGAAGCCACAATCCCGTCAAATCAAATGGCTCGGCGACCAATCTGGAGCAGATTGGCAACTCAAGCCCTAGAGGATAGCGGATCTCGGGAAAAAAGGGGAGTTCGGTTTGCCAGTCCTGATGTGCTCATTTCCCGCAACGGCAAATGAGGCTCCGGAGTGAAATTAAGTCGAATCACTGGCTGGCCGCACGTCTCAGGGGCCGGTACGATGAGAATGACTATTAGGATTAAAAATGACGCCATCGAACTTTATGACCGGCAAGTGACGTTCCGTTGAGTGCAGACATTAGAAATCTCTTCATGAATCTTCATTCAGAATATCTGAAAGCCGTTACCCGCCGTCACTTTTTTGGAGAACTCGGCTCCGGAATTGGCGCGGTTGCTTTGGCGGCCATGTTGGCAAAAGATGCTCGAGGCGCTGGGAAGCCTCAGCTGGCGGGAAACGCACTGGCCCCTAAACCGCCCCATTTCAAAGCCCGAGCGAAACATGTGATTTACCTTCACATGGCGGGCTCTCCCACGCAGCTCGATCTGTTTGATTACAAGCCAACACTCGTCAAACACAACGGACAAAAGTGTCCAGATGAATTGTTGAAGGGGAAACGCTTCGCGTTTATTCAGGGCGTTCCCAATATGCTCGGGACGCCATTCAAGTTTGCACAGCACGGCAAAGGTGGGACCTGGCTCAGCGAAGTCTGGAAGCACCTTCCTGAAGTGATCGACGACATTGCGGTCATCAAAACACTGAATACTGAACAATTTAATCACGCACCGGCCCAACTGTTTTTGCAAACTGGATCAGCTCAGCTGGGTAGCGCGAGCATGGGGGCCTGGACGACATATGGACTTGGTTCCGAGAGCCAGGAACTGCCAGGCTTTGTTGTGTTAACCAGTGGAGGCAAAACTCCCGATGCCGGCACCAGTGTCTGGGGCGGTGGGTTCTTGCCTTCGATCTATCAGGGTGTTCAATGTCGCTCACCGGGTGATCCCGTTCTCTACTTGTCCAATCCCGCAGGGCTGGATCGAAACGGCCGGCGCGAGACGTTGGATGCCTTGAAGACGCTTAATGAATTCCAGGCGGCAGCGTTGGGTGATCCCGAAACGATCACTCGGATCGCGCAATACGAATTAGCCTATCGAATGCAGATTTCAGTTCCTGAAGTCATGGATATCTCGAAAGAACCACAGCAAATCCTGGACTTGTACGGCGCTCAGCCCGGATTTGTCCCTGAGTCAGACAAGGCCGACGACCCCCGGGTTGCCTATAAGGGGACTGACGCGGCCTTTGCCAACAATTGCCTGTTGGCTCGGCGTTTGATCGAAAAGGGAGTGCGGTTCGTCCAGCTTTACGACTGGGGCTGGGATCATCACGGAGTCAGTCCGGGCGAGCACATTCCAACGATCCTGCCGATCAAGGTCCAGCAGATCGATCGAGCGATCACCGGTCTGATCAAAGACCTGAAGCAGCGCGGGCTATTCGAGGAAACGTTGATCGTTTGGGGTGGTGAATTTGGCCGAACACCGATGCAACAAAACAACGCACCAAATCAGCCGTACATCGGCCGTGATCATCATCCCTATTGCTATTCAATCATGATGGCCGGCGGCGGCATCAAGGGTGGCCAGACATATGGAGAGACTGACGATATCGGCTATTACATCACTGAAAATCCAATGTCAGTCCGTGACTTGCAGGCGACAATACTCCATTTGATGGGTCTGGATGCCTGGAAACTGAACTATGCTTACCAGGGACTGGAGCAACGCTTGATTGGCCCGGAAGGAAAAGCCAAAGTGCATGAAAAACTGCTGGCCTAGCGGTGGCGGCTCAGGCAGTGGAAGAGTTCCAGAATGGGGGATCACTGGCTGGAAAAGATTCTTTGGATGCTTCTTCAATGTCACGCGAGTCCTTGAAGCATTCGGCATCATTGGGATGCTGGGCCAAGTATTCGTGTTCGGCTTCCAGCCAGAACTTTTCGCATTCAGATTCGGGTTTTCCGGAACGTTCCCATTTTTCATAGGCCAGTTCTCGAATCTTTTGTTCTGCTTCGCAGGCAATCATGGTGCACTCCCGTGTTGAATGACATCAGCGGCGTATTGTGTTGTATGGCCGTGGAAAATCGGAACTGTTGCCGAGTCGCAAGGAGCGTCCTCATTCTCCGGTTCGGGACGACGAAGTCTGGTTAGAACCTGACTTAATAGTCTCCATGAATTAGGAGACGTGTGCCGGTTGAACGACTAGAGAAAAGGAGCGCAGATTGAATCGAACGGTTCCCTTTCGGAAGCGGCGAAATGACGCTGTACTATTCCCTCCTCCCCGGAACATCGGAATTCAGGGAGTTCGTCGTTTATCAGCTTCCCAACGGTCCATGACAGCACAAACCGTGCCAGCGTGTCCTTTCGGGAGATTAATGAGTCCCGGGAGGAAGGGCTCCGTTGGACACTTATTTCACCCGTAGAATTCTAGAAAGCACGAGCGACTGATGCCTCGCGGGCCAGGATCACACCGTTTTATCCATCGATTCTGGATTCAAAGAGGAACTGAAAATGTCGACCACTGATGTCATTCTTGAAACTGGCCCCGAGTCGGGCAACAAACACTACGCGGGAACGATCCGCTTTCACGGACTGCCCGGCGATAATCCGGGTCTGGCTAACCCGGTGAATGCAGTCCCAGATGATTTTTCGGAGCCTGCAACGGCACTGCCATTTCAATTTGAATGGGTGACTCCGCCCGAAGAATCGGGGCAACGTCTGGATGAACTGGCCTCACGCATCGGTGGCGACGTTTCGAGCGGCAAAGATTGCGGCCGTGACGATGCCTATGAATGGCGCGTGAAATAATCCCGCGCCACCATGAAAGAAGAGACATACGAGGCTTCAGATTGCCTTCGGTTGGTCGCTCACGACCTCAATGCACTTATCCGAGGCGAAAACTCGATAGCGCCCCTTTTCCACGCGCTGCACCGGCCAGCCATTCGCCGAGAGTTTTGGATTCAAGTTCGACAGCGAACCGGGCTCTGCGTCGTGCGCAGATTTCACCAGCTCGAATTCGATGTAGACCGGCCCGTAGGGACCATATGCCAAAAAACAACCCTGGTCTTTAAGCATCTTCGTATTGTCCATTTTGGCAAGCTCCTCCGATCTTCTGGACCACCTTTTCATGGGAAGATTTGATAATGCCCGACGGCGCCAAGTCGAGCATTCCGACACTACTGGCTGTACACTGCTCTGTGCCGCAGGACAATTCCAGCGATTCAAGCCCAACTTGAGAATAGAAACAATATGGAATCTCCGGAATTGCAAACCATTAGACCGACTCCAAATGTCAGAATCAAGCCTTTTTTTGAAGAAGTTCGATAACGAATTGCATGCCAGAATTAACCAGGAGGTCAGGCAAGCATCCGACTTTTAGCTTGGCCACCGGCTGTGACGGTCCGAGATTTGCGAAAGTCTCGCTCCAGTTTGTCGGTTAAGGCGAAGTCATGAGGTCGGGTTGCCACAGTTTGAAAATGTCCATTCTTAAACCTTTTTCGGCCGCCGAACCAGAAGACTTTACCGTGAAAGCACTCGGGAATCAGCAGGAATCCGGATTCCGTACCGAAGCCGATTCACTCGGCTTGGTCAATGTCCCGGAAGAACGCTTGTGGGGCGCCCAGACGGAACGTTGCCGCGAAAATTTCAATATCGGTAAAGGACGGTTTCGGTGGTCGCGCGAAGTGATTCAGGCGTTGGGGATCGTCAAGAAATGTGCCGCTCTGGCGAATGGCGAATTGAAATGCCTTCCCACCGAAAAAGTTGACTTAATTGTCCGCGCCGCAGATGAAGTGATCTGTGGAAAATGGGACCTGGAATTTCCATTGTCCGTCTTTCAGACGGGGTCCGGTACACAGTCGAATATGAACGCCAACGAAGTCATTTCGAATCGTGCCATTCAGCTTGCCGGGGGAGAGATTGGCTCGAAACGGCCGATTCACCCGAATGATGATGTGAATCGCGGACAGTCCTCAAATGATGCGTTTCCCACCGTGATGCACATCGCGATCGTCGAGTACTTTCGAGCACAACTGCGACCCGCGTTGGCGCAACTTTGCTTGACCCTCGAAGCGAAATCGCGAGCTTACGAAGAAATCGTGATGATCGGCCGGACACACCTGCAAGACGCGATCCCGCTGACCGTTGGGCAAATGATTTCGGGATGGGTGCGTCAGCTTGTCCAGGCGCGAGAGTTTCTGGAACTAACGCTGCAGGGATTGAACGAACTCGCCATCGGTGGGACCGCTGTAGGCACTGGTTTAAACACTCACCCGCGGTTTGGCCAGGTGACGAGCGAATTAATCGAGCGAGAAACCGGTTGGCCGTTCATCACAGCACGCAATAAATTCTCGGCACTCGCGGCACATGATGCCGTCGTTAATGTCAGCGCTGGGCTGCGGACTCTGGCCGGTGCATTGATGAAAATTGCGAACGATGTGCGCTGGTACGCGTCAGGGCCGCGGGCTGGAATTGGCGAACTGCTAATTCCTGAAAACGAGCCCGGTTCGTCGATTATGCCAGGCAAAATCAATCCAACTCAATGCGAAGCATTGACGATGATTGTGGTTCAGGTTTTCGGCAACGATCACACCGTCGCGTTTGCCGGGTCGCAAGGAAACTTCCAACTGAATGTTTTCAAACCGATTATGTTGCATAATGTTTTGGAATCGATTGGCCTGCTGGCCGAGGGTTGTCGTTCGTTCGACGAGCATTGTGCGCAAGGTCTGGAACCCAATGCCAAGCGAATTCGGGAGCATCTCGAATCTTCGCTGATGCTTGTCACTGCACTCAATCCCCATATTGGATACGAAAAGGCGGCTGAAATCGCTTTGGCAGCACATCGCGATGATTTGACATTGCGTGAGTCAGCGATCCGTTCGGGCTATCTCTCGGGCGCAGATTTTGACAGCTGGGTCCAGCCGACTGAGATGACTCGGTCGGATGCCTGAGCAATGATCGCGTGAGCAATGATCGAACTGGAAGTCAGTCGGTCATCATGAGCGGTCATCGATCATACTGAACCGGCGTTCGAGGAATCAGCAGACTCATGATCCAAGACGTACGCGCGGTGCAATGCCTTAAGGGAGTCTGGTCGCCAAACTCGCCAGTGATTGAGCAGCTCGCTCTCCGTTTCTGGTTCGAAGCATCAGGTTTGGCAACTGTAGCTACGTGGTAATCAGCGTCTCCAAACTCATCGTGGCGTTCAGCGCGGTGGACGTGCCATGATTATCGGAGTTGCTACTTGCATCGCGAGTAGCCTCCGTTAGAATATTGATGTGGCGTGGTGGCTTCAGAGATTCGAAGCCGTCGCGACCCGA
>JAQGHT010000789.1 GCA_028291565.1 Planctomycetaceae bacterium
GATCTCCAAGTGCCACGCAGATGGGGTTTCATCATTGCGGATGCGTCTGAGTGTCTCGTCAGGGTCCGATGAGAGGTTGCATTTTGAGCATGCAACATCCGGTGGGGGTGGTGGAAGCGATATGCCCAACCCGATTTCTGATGGTCATTGGCATCACGTGGCGATCATGCGGAAAAGTCAGAAATTGACGTTTTTCGTTGACGGGAAATCGGTGAATAGTCGCGACCAGCGACCTGAACAGAAGTTGCAGTCGTCTTCACCGTGGAAGCTCGGCACGGGAAAGGACCATCCGCCATGTCCAGGCCAATTCGCGCGAGTCCGCATTTCGAATGTCGCTCGTTACACGAATGGCTTCACACCTCCCAAACAATTCATCCGAGACGTTTCAACACTTTATCTTCGATAACGTCGGTACACGGCAAAAGCCCAGTCCCTGATCGATGACTTCCAAAAGCAGATCCACGAGTTAATTGCTCCGGACATCTACCTCATTGAGTGTGCCCATGCTTTAACCAGGGCAGAACGCAAAGGACTATTGCAGCCCCCGGAAGGTCATCAGACGTTCCATCTCATCACCGGAGCCTGCCCTGAACTCTTTGAATATATCCCGCTGATGGCTCGTGCGTTCAATATCTCTTCTTTGGTACGGCTTGGGGCTTATGACTGTTTGTATATTGGCCTGGCAGTATTCGCAGGCTGTCAATTGGTGACGGCTGATCAGAAACTCATTGACACATTTCCGTCTGATGTGATTTCCCTCGATCAAGTATGACTGAGGAAATCTCAAGTCTTGACAGAATCTGGGCCTGCTTCCAGCACGCTATCCCTAGCCAAGCGTGCCAAAATAACGTAAAATCTGGAAATTCAAGGTCATTCAGACGTTCGTTTCTTGCGTCCTAAAGCATGTGCCAGTAATACCTTGTCTCCATAGCTCAATTGGATAGAGCGTCGGCCTCCGAAGCCGAAGGTTGCAGGTTCGACTCCTGCTGGGGACACTTGATGAAATGCTGGGGGCCGTGAAAATACGGTAATCCGCACAAAGACTTGGGTACAAAATTCGGGTATAGAATGTCCCACCGAGGAGCTACGAACTCCCCAGTGAGACAACAACCGTTTCTGCCTGCGGCGTGATTTCTTAATCCGCTTGTGGATTTTTGCACTTGGGCCGCAAAATCCAGGTCTGGGTACTGAACAGACCCCAATGCCAATTTCTTCATGCTCGATGGCGCGAGTAATGAGCTTGGTTTCTGCCGTGCCGAAGCGATCAATGTTTCTGCGATCCGCCTTCAAAATCCTGAAATCTGGTTACACATTGCAGTCTCGTGGTTAAATTCATCAGCCGATCCTCCTCTCGTTTGCAGAGCATTGTCGAGCGATACTGGTAACAATCGCGTCCCCAATGTTTTGCTGAAATCGGGCTCAAGATAGGCTTGCTGGCTGTTACTTGCTCCAGACGGATTCTCGGGGGGCAATTCATCTGGAATCCACGCCTTCAGCTCGCGTGTCGCGATTCGCGCGAAGTTCTGCACGTAATTCGACGGCTGAAATCCGTTGTGGGTTCGTTTTCTTGGATTCACCACTGACGGATGTCTTCATTCGTTGAAACGTTGAACGTCGCAGCCCTCAGCTTTTTAAGTTCGAAATAGCCTGTTTAGGTCATGCTTGGTGAAAATGCGGATGCTAGAATCGCCAAGCCATGTCAAATCGAACTGTACTGGCACGCAGCAACCGATAAACCTCACAACTCTTGTCCAGGAGGCGTTCCGTGCGTCGAACACGTCAGTTCCGATCCGTGCTTGCTGTCGTTGTCTACACACTGTGTAGCAGCTGTCTGTTCGCCCAGTCTGCCGCGAAGACGGTCTATCTCGATCAGGGCTGGAGCCCCGAAGAGCGAGAAGCCTTTTATTATACAGCCCAGGGTTCGGAACTGATCCCCTATCAGTGGTTTCTGCATCTGGAGGTCAAAGGCGGGAAGACTCTGTTTCGAGACGATCGCCATCTGGACCGGTTGCGGTATGTGACCCGCGCTGCTTCAAAGGTCTGGAATCCGCAAGGTCTGCCGGTGGGGTTCGTTGAAGACAAAGTGATCGATCCGACGCAGACGTCGTCGAAAGTCTCTTTCCTGAAACGCAAGTTCAATAAAAAAGCGAATGCCGATGACAAGAAGACCTGGCTGGGACTGACGTGCGCCGCCTGCCATACCAACGTGATCGAATTTGGTGCAAGCCGGATCCAGATCGACGGTGCTCCGGCAATGAGCGATTTGCAATCCTTTCTGGAAGAACTGGCCGCCGCCGTGGAATCAACCCATAGCGACGCGGATAAAATGGAACGCTTCGTCAAGAAGCTGGGAATCCCCAATACACCTGAAGCCAAAGCCGAATTCAAAGCCGAGTTCGTCAGCCATTCACAGGCACTGAATGAACTCGTCAAACGCAATGCCTCGCAGACGCGCTACGGTTTCGCTCGGTTGGATGCTTTCGGTGCGATCCTGAATGCCGTTTGCGATGCCGGTCTGGATCTCGACGCCAACCGAGTCGAAGCGAATGCGCCGGTCAGTTATCCTTTCTTGTGGGAAACACCTCGTATGGATTGGGTTCAGTGGAACAGCATCTCGAATGTTCCGTTGGGACGAAACGTCGGTGAAGTCCTCGGTGTTTTTGGATTCTTCACGCTGAAGAATACGAATGACAAACAACACCAGTTCGATTCCACTGTCAAATTGAAGGCCTTGATTGGCTTGGAAAACAGCCTCAAGAAACTGAAGGCGCCCCTGTGGCCTGAAGAACTGCTCGGGAAACTCGATCCACAGAAAGTCCAACAGGGCCGAACCCTGTTCGCAGCGAACTGTGCCGGTTGTCATCAAGTGCGTAAGACGGATGGCACATTTGAAACGAAACAAATGGGGCAAGAAATGCGTATGACGACGGTGACAGTCCCGGTCCAGGTCATTGGGACCGATCCTCAAATGATTTCCAACCTTGGCAAATTGGTGGATCCCGGCGTGTTGAAACAATTGTTAGCCCCTCCTCTGAACATGAGTGATAAAGTTCCCCGGCCTCCCTTGTTGTCACTGACCGTTTCGGAAGTGACGAAAAACCGGGCTCAGATTGAACAGGTTCCCATCGTGGTTGATCCCGGAGTGGCAGCCATGCAGCCGCCGTTCGGTGGAACCGGCTACAAAGCGCGGGCCCTGGAAGGCATTTGGGC
>JAQGHT010001104.1 GCA_028291565.1 Planctomycetaceae bacterium
GCGCATTCCGTCGAGAACCAGAAACTTCAAACTCTGACGCCGCCAGCGCGCCCAATAGAGTGTGTTCTGATGCGTCGACATCACGCGTTTGTACAACGTGTCTCCGGCCATGTAATCAAATGCCGCGTAACCCCGGCGCGATCCTTCCAGCATCGTGAGATACTGTGTCACGCAGCCGAGACTTAATTTCGATTGATGGTCGGGCAATCCCGCCTGGTAACACAACAACCGCCCCCCTTCGATCAGGACATGTAAGATCCCGAGGACTTTCTCACCCTGCCGAGCTCGAACGAGAACAGCACGACGCTGAGGGACCAACTCGGAAATGAGATCTCGATGGAATTCAGTAAATCGAGTACTGGAGAAAACTCCGGGTTTGCCAGCGGCCTGCCAACGGTTCTGGTGGTAACCAATCAGCTCTTCGTAAAAGGCGAGTGCCTGCTCTGAAGTTTCAGACCAGTCGAGAGTCAATTCGCCCAGATCGCGGAAAGCTCGACGCAGGTTGGCCCGCGTCGCCTTTCCAAACATTCGCCAAGGCTCTTTTCCGGCCATTTCGGATTCGCGAAAGGCTTGCAAATCGCTGAAGTGTGAGGGAATCATTTGAACATCGGACGTTGGACTGTGAGCTAGAATGGCCTGTGCGTCGTCTTCCGACATGCCGTTCAGCATCAGACATTCCCATCGCTCATGATCACGCACGTGTCGCATCAGTTGGTCGATGAAGGCCGCACGATGTGGTGCGTCCACTAACAAGCGATTATATTCCACGCACACGCTGTCCTGTTCTGGTTCGCCCGCAGTTCCAAAATGGAGCGTTCGAATGGGAAACGGCCCGTCATGCTGGGCGACTCCGTTTGTCAAAAGCGTCATTCCGATTATTTCGCCGTCTTGCCGGGCAACTGCAATACGCTGCGGAACGAGATCTCCATAATGCTTTAACCAATTTCTGGTCCAGACATGGGAGCACATCAGGGACGTGCTCTGGATCCGAGTCTCCAATGCCTGCCATTCGCTCAATCGCGCAGCCGTCACGTCAACAACCTCAAAAGCCTCGGGCTTTGCGGAAGCGCAATTGGCCGGGACTTGCGTTGCGTAGGCTGGTAGAACGTGCGAGGTCATTAACCTGGATCCTTCTGATTTACAATAATACTTGTAGGCGAGTCTCTCCGAGACTCGCAGTAGATAAGTTGGCCGTTCAGGCCAACTTATCTACTGACGGATGATTTATTGCGGCCGGCGATAGAAAGAGCTGCAAGTCTCGTCTTTCAATCTCAAATCCCAGCTACTGACAACCAGTCATCAGAATTGTCCCCAATTGCTACAGCCCGACTCTGGCGAGACATTTATGCTGTTGGCGGCCACGAATATGTCTTTTTGTAACAATTTAGCGGTATGGCGTGTTCACTTCCCCACCGAGCTCGTCTCGGTGGTTATCGGGCTTTTGCACTACGTTTTCCGAAGATTTCAAGGCGTAGTGCAAAAGCCCGAATCCACCCAGGCAAGCTGGGTGGGGAATGATCGCGTCTTTTGGCTCTTCCGCCACTCGGCTAAACTGTTATGTCTTTTTCAATACGTATTCCCGCGATCAAATGTCTCATTCTTAACCGTGCGCGGTATAGCGAGTGTCGGAGAGAATCGCCGACGAGGTTTGTCGTGCCGACATCAACCAAACCTCGCAAACACCTTCACGAAGACGTACAGGAAAGCCAACAGCCCGGCACTGGCTACTACCAGCTTTTGAACGTGTGCTTTGTCCCAGGCAATCAACCAACATGCGGGCTGCAAACGCGGTCCCGCAAGAGCGATGAAGCTGGAAGCCATTCCGATAACCATGTAAGTCGGTACTACGTAACAACGCGATAACGAGAACAATCCAACACTCCAGCCAGCCAGAATCGCGGCCAGATACGGTGCGAAGCGATGCAGCTCTGGATGTCGTAATTCGAGTTTTGGATCGGTCACGCGGAACAAGCCCAAGGCGGAAAAGTAAATGCATCCGAAGAAGAAAGTGCCTCCGAAGAAGCCCAATTCCACATAAGCATGGACGTACGAATTGTGCGCGACGAGCCCCGCGAGCTCCTGGTATAAACCCTGGCCGATTCCAAACACAATGTCGGGAGACTTGATTGCGTCGAGCCCCTCGGCCCACATCTGAATGCGTTCCTGACCAGTTCCGTCTTCAATATCGATTTCGCCTTGACGCCCGGCGATCACCGGCAAAGCAATCAGCCCCAATGCGCCCGCCAGTACACTCCAGCCACGGCCAAATCGCAATAAGATGTATGTCAGAAATGCGGCCCCCAGAGACATCAATCCGCCGCGTGATCTGGTACAAAACAGGCCGGTCAGCAGGACGCCCATGGGTAACAGCCATAAGCCGCGTAAGACGCTGAACATCTTGTCCGTGGCGAAGTAACAGCACAGAATGATCGCGGCCACGATCAACATCGAAATGTCATTCGGGTCCTCAAAAATACCCGTCCCGCGCATTCGCAAAACGAGTGCGACCGCTCCTGTTTCATCTTCGCCATCGCGATCCGTGACGTGTGTCACGAATGTGAAATCGATCCATTCGAAGTAGTCCACAACACACAATCCGACCATCACCGCGGCGCAGCAGGCCGTGTTCAATAAAAACAATTTGAAGCGGGTGGGGGTGTCGACGCAGGCGACGAACAACAAGTAATAGAGCGCAGTCTTAAAAAACAGAATCACTGCGTCTTTCAGGTCCACGACCGATCCGTGCGTCGCGTGAGACAAAGCACAGGCCAGCCAGATTCCAAGGACGCAGATTGTCGTGGGATTATGGTACAACATCTGAGGTAACAGTTCGTTACGAACGATATTGATTGAGAGAAACAGGCAACTGAAAATTAGTCCTTCATAGATGGGCAGTCCCAGTAATTCGGGGACAATTTCCGCAGGACGCAAAAAGACAGTCGAATTCACCAGAATGAATAGAAAAAACGCGAGCTGCGGCGTCCGCGGCACTTCTCCAAACACAACCGGCTGCGCAAGACTGCGCGCAGAAACGGTGTTCCGGGTTAAAGGGCCAGAAGCAACAGCTGCCGTCGACATGCGAGCCAAGTCCTGTTTTTGCAACATGTTTCATTACCGCGACACCAGCCACGCCACGCGTGGAGAGAACGCTGCATTGAAATCTACGTCACGAACTCAGCGACGCGTCCAGGTGACCAAGTTGCAAGTCCAGCTTGAGGCGACGAACTCACAAGTTTTGTCGAATTTGCCGATTGTGTCGGCTCAGGAAAAGAGTCGGAACTTGACGACCGGCCGGCGATGCCGAAATCTGTGAAGGTTCGTACTCAGTGAATTGGTCTTCGATTAAGATGTCGCCACGGAATAATAGAACATTGGAGTCCCGCATCCGGGTTTGGATGACTTCTGAGGTATGCATCTGTGGACTGGACCGAATGGAAAACTTTGCACGCCCTGAGGCAGACGCCTCAAATCTTCGAGCGGGTTCGGCAGACGATTGCTGAAACTCGTGGTGGGGATTTGCAAGTTCAGTCTCGATTGCGGAAGGAGTTTCCGCATGAATTGGTTTGCGCGGCGCTTTCTTTGCACGAATTACGAATCAAGGCTGTGGCAAAGTTTCCGGGCCGTGCGAGTGAAATGTGGCTGGACCGTATTGGTTTAGAACAATCCACAAGCGAAATTGTCGCCCGGCACAAAGCGTCACGGTTCGAGGGTCTCGTTTGGGACTATTGCTCCGGTATTGGTTCCGACGCCGCCGCATTGGCACAGGCTGGTTGCGAGGTTGTCAGTGTGGATTCAGATGCGGCAAGCTGCTTGCGAGCGACCTGGAACGCCCGAATTCTGACTCCGGAACGGGAACCGTTCTTTCTTTGCGCCCGAGCCGAAGACCTGGTGGACCGCGGCGGATTGCTACATGTCGATCCCGATCGCAGAGTCTCACATCAGACGCGAGCTGTTCGGTTGGAGGATTACGTCCCGGGACTGGATCAAATGCAACGCTGGTCGCGTGAATTTGCCGGCGGTGCCATTAAACTGAGTCCTGCGGCAAATTTTGGCGGGAAATTCCCCGACGCAGAAATTGAACTGATCAGTGTCTCCGGAGAGTGCAAAGAGGCGACAGTCTGGTTCGGTACGATCGCCAGCAAAAAACCTTGGCGCGCCACCACCCTGCCCTCAGGCGAATCTTTGTCAGGTGATCCTTTGGAGGCGGTCGCAGAAATCCGACCACTCGGCCGATTCCTGTTTGATCCCGACCCTGCGATTGTCCGGGCGGGCCTGGTGGATTTGCTTGCCGACCGTTTAGGACTTGCCCGGTTGGATTCGGCCGAAGAGTATTTGACGGGAGACATACCCGTCGATTCCGCATTTGTCAGGGCTTTTGAAGTTCAGGCCCAGTTATCCAACAATCCCAAGGATTTGAAAGCCTACTTGCGTGATTCTCGGATTGGTCAACTCGAAATCAAGTGCCGGCATATCCCAGTAGAAGTCGATCGACTTCGAAAACAGTTACCATTGCCCGGAGACCAGCCGGGCGTTCTGATCTTCGCTCGAGTGGAAGGACGTGCGCGAGCGATCATTGCGAATCGGCAGCCTGCTTATTCGGGCGATACCACTCACGGTCAGGAATGAGATGGCCAATCGCGGGAATCAGCATTGCAAAAGACTCATTCGTGGCCGCGAACAGTATTAAATGCCGGTTCCTCTGCTCGAAATCCAAAATCGTCGCTAAAATAGTGTGCACGCGGTGTGAGTTTTCCTTAAAATTGCAATGACTTGGTGCGCGCCAGCGCAAGTGATCTGGCACGTGAATGACTGCAGCGAACGTGAGCCAAAGCCTAAGAGCGTATTTGAAAAGGGGAGGGCGCGGCTCCCGCCGAGCCTCAGCGAGCTTTAGCTCGGCGGTCGGCCCAGGCTCGGCAGACGCCTCGCCCTGTGCTGGCGAAAATTTGGAATTGACACGCGAAACAGAGGCGATTGAATTGGTTGGAATTCTTTTTAAAGAAAGCGAACGTAATTCATTCACAGCGATCGCGAGAGTGGTATGTACCCCGGAGGGGTTCAAGAAATTAGCCGGGGGTTGAGCGAAGCGTCTGCACCGGTACGGTGCAGACGCGCAGCGACACCCCCGGGGTCATATACATGTCCTGATTCTCGACCCTGGAAGGGGTCGCAGAGCGTCTAACGTTCGATGATCTGCGACCCCTCCGGGGTCGGGAATCTGTGATTGATTGGAACCGGGGGTAGTCGCGAGTACGCTCGACCCCCGGCTAATTTCTGTGACCCCTGCC
>JAQGHT010000824.1 GCA_028291565.1 Planctomycetaceae bacterium
GCGCGTGCTGGCTGCAAATACCATGTTGGCCGCGAAGCCAATTCTGTCTACGGCGAAACCATCAACGGCGTTCAAGTTAGCAACGCCACGAAGCATCAGTTCATCAAAGACATCGACCCTTACATCAAACCGGGTGATCCTTCGAGCGGCCTGTTACCGCTTGTGCAGAGCGGACCGCCGGGAGTTGACGGGGAAGGCGACCTGCGGGTCCAGGCCTACAATTTTCGCGTCTGCACGACCGACGTCGCCGAGAACCGTAAGCCCTGGCCCAAACCAGAAGGCTACGATCCGGCGCAGTTCGAACTGCTCTTGAGGAACTTCGATGCGGGCGATCATCGCAGTCCGTGGAACCCCATCTTCATGCCCAATCGTAAGACCGACACGAACAATAATTTCGCGATCTCGACCGACTTCATTGGCGCCAATTACGACTATCCTGAAGGAGACTGGCCAACTCGCGAACGAATCTTCCGCCAGCACAAGCTCTATCAGATGGGTTTGCTGTACACGCTGGCCAATCATCCTCGTGTCCCGGCCAAGATTCGAGAAGAATTCACGCGTCTGGGTCTCGCGAAAGACGAATTTCAAGATCATGAAAACTGGCCACATCAGATGTATGTCCGGGAAGCCCGGCGGCTGATCAGTGAATATGTGATGTCTCAAAAGCATTGTCAGGGCCGGGTCGTCTGCGAAGATCCTGTCGGAATGGGAGCGTATAATATGGACTCCCACAATGTGCAACGTTACGTCACCACCGATGGGAAAGTTCGTAATGAAGGCGATGTTCAAATCGGAGTTTCACCTTACCCGATCAGTTATCGTTCAATTCGCCCGCGGAAAACCGAATGCGAAAACCTGCTGGTTCCGGTCTGCCTGTCCGCGTCCCACGTGGCATACGGCTCGATTCGCATGGAGCCCGTGTTTATGGTCCTGGGGCAGAGTTCCGCCACTGCCGCGTGCCTGGCGTTGGATCAGAAAGTGAGCGTCCAGGACATCGACTACCCGGCACTGCGCAAACGACTGTTAGAAGAAGGCCAAGTCCTCGAATGGACCGGCCCCAAGAAGAGCGCTGGGGGCACTGGAATAGATCCGAAGACTCTTCCCGGCATCGTCATCGACAATACCGCAGCCAAACTCAACGGCGATTGGATCAGTACTTCGTCAATCTCGGGATACATCGGTCAGGACTACCTGCACGACGGAAACGAGGCGAAAGGAAGCCGTACAGCAACCTTCACAGCAAAATTGCCCAAAGCCGGTCGCTATGAAGTCCGCATCGCATATACCGCAAATCCCAATCGGGCCACAAACGTCCCGGTTTCCATCGAATCCAACAACAACTTGAAGAAGCTGCGTCTGAACCAGCGAGAGGCTCCCAAACAAGCCGGCTTTCAACCCATCGGAATGGTCGACAGCACTGCGGATTCGACAGTCACTGTCACGATTTCCAATGCGGATACCGACGGACATGTCATTATTGACGCCGTGCAGTTCGTGCTCATCGAGTAATTTTCCTTTTTGTTCTTAATCCGTGTTCAATCCGCGGCGACAGCGATTTAACCTTGTGTCTTCCGGTTTGTGATCGGAGCATTGTGCCACTGCTTGCCGTTGTACTCAGCGGAAGCAGTGCAAACACAAGCTCGAGATCGCACTGCTTGAGGATTGAGTACAATCCCAAAGCAGTGGCACCGGCAGACTCAAAGTGAAACCGCTATAACCTGAATCAATTTCTCACAAAGCCTTGGACTCCAAACCAGACGTCAATCAAAACTCTCACCTGATCGATATCTATGAAAATCGACCATATCGAAACGATTCACCTGCGTTTTGAATACGCCGATGGCTTCACGTACGCCGGCGGCAAATGCACAGCTCGGGTGACGACGCTGATCCGAATTCACACCGACGACGGCCGAGTTGGCACAGGTTCGGTCTATTCACATCCTGGTCTTGTCGAATTGGTCGTGCAGCAACAGTTGGCCCCGCTATTGAAGGGAGACGACCCGACAGACATCGAAGCCCTCTGGACGAAGATGTATCGCATCACGCGGTGGTTCGGACGCAAAGGGGCCGCCATGTCCGCTCTGGGTGGCATCGACACAGCGTGCTGGGACCTGCTGGGCCAGAAGCAAAATCAACCCGTCTACGCGTTACTCGGGGGCAGCAAAACATCCTGTCCGGCCTATGGCAGCGCCTTGCTGTGGAAAGACATTCCGGCCCTGGCTGAAGAGGCCGCCCGATTGATCTCACGTGGATTTCGCCGGGTCAAAATGCGGCTCGGACGCGGTGATGACTATGATCGCCCCGCGGTCCTGGCTGTGCGAAAGGCGATCGGAGAACATTGCGATGTGATGTGTGATGGATCGATGCGTTACAGTCTCGAAGAGGCCCGTAAACTGGGACAATTCCTCGCCGAACAACGCGTCTTCTGGTTCGAGGAACCTTTTGAACCGGAAGCGATCGAGGACTACGCCGCCCTGCGTGGAACAGTTGGCGTCCCGCTCGCGGCAGGCGAAAACGAATTTGGGCTGCAAGGATTTCGCGAACTCTTGCGAACGAAAGCAGTCGACATCGTCCAGCCGGATGCGTGCCGTTGCGGAGGCCTCAGCGAAGTCGTCAAAACCGCGAAGCTGGCCGCTCAATACGGGGCTCGCTTCGCCCCGCACACTTGGAGCGACGCAGTCACCGTACTGGCGAATGCGCATGTTGTGGCCTCGCACGCGAACGGCATCACCGTCGAAGTCGATCAAACAGGTAATCCCTTCATTGAAGATCTACTGGTTGAGCCCCTAAACATCATTGACGGGCAACTGCAGTTGAGCAACGCCCCCGGCTTGGGGATCCAACTCGACGAAGCGGTCATCAAGCGCTATCGCCTGACAGATCCCTTCAATATTCCAAATGGCTCTTATTCCGACATGGTCTTCGGTCCCGAGCATTGGAAGGGTTAGGATTAGCGGAGCAACAACAGTCGGTGCTTCAAGCCCCGCGACGATGTCGCGTGGCTGCAGGACGGACATTCCTGTCCGTCTTGTGCGATGACGGAAAGGGATGTCCGCCCTGAGAATTGTTCCGACACTTATTGCTTCGCCAATTCTTACCGCCAGGGGAAACGAGCGACCCTCGCGAACTGACAATAATAAACATATGACGAGAATCCCGAAAAACCAGTGGGTTTACACCCACCGCTCACATGGTTGTTGGGCAGCTTCTTAAACTTATGCGCACTCACCTGAGGAATGCGAAGCCGTCCTGTCCAGGACGCGAAAGTTCCCAAAAAGCGCCGGGATAAATTGCGAAGCAGTTGGCGTTTCCCGCTCGCTCAGCCTATCCTACATACCGCGCTCCTTCCTTGCCCAATCCTGCCGGGGAAACAATTGATCGAAAGGAACCAGCATGCGCCGATTGATTGGCTTTGTGTTCGTCGCGTTCTTTTGCCTGGACGCCCGTAACGCCAGCGCCCAGGATGTCAACAGCCTGGAAAGCTACATCCGGCTGTATTATACCAAGCAGGAGCATCTGGTCCCCATGCGGGACGGAAAGAAGCTCTTCACTTCGATCTACCTGCCTCGCGACACGAGCCGCACCTGGCCAATGCTGATGAAGCGGACGCCGTATTCCGTGTCGCCCTATGGTCTGGAGAAATTCCCGGCGTCGCTGGGGCCCAGTGAGCACTTCGTGCATGCGGGCTACATCTTCGTCAATCAGGATGTCCGCGGCCGATTTCTTTCCGAAGGTGAGTTCACTCAGGTCACACCCCACAAGCCGAATAAGCGAAAGCCAACGGATGTCGATGAAAGTACTGACGCCTACGACACCATCGACTGGCTGCTGAAGAACGTGCCGGGCCATAACAACCTCGTGGGTATGTATGGCATTTCGTATCCCGGATTTTATGCTTCAGCCGGGATGATCGACGCCCACCCCGCGCTGCGGGCGGTTTCTCCACAGGCGCCGGTTGGGGACTGGTATTTCGACGACTTTTTGCACAACGGAGCCTTCTTTCTGGCTCACGCCTATCGCTGGCTGGGAAACAATGCCACCGCCCGTCCCTTGCCCACCACGGAAAGGCCCAAACCCGTCGAATACGCAATCCCGGATGGCTACAAGCTGTTTCTCGAAGCGGGAAACATGGACAACGTCGGAAAGCTGCAATTGAAGGGGGCGGTCTCGTTCTGGAATGAAATGCAGAACCACCCGAACCGAGATGCGTTCTGGCAAGAACGGGCCATCCTGCCACACCTCAAGAATGTCGCGCCCGCCGTCATGGTCGTCACGGGCTGGTATGATTCCGAGGATTTGTATGGATCCTTTAAGTCTTACCGCGCGATTGAAACGCAAAACCCAAAGTCAAATAATGTCCTTGTCGTCGGCCCGTGGTCTCATGGAGGTTGGGCGTCGGGAGATGGAGACCGCTTGGGTCCGATCCACTTTGGATCCAAAACAGCAGCCTTCTACCGAGCCGAAATTGAGTTCCCGTTCTTCGAGAAATATCTCAAGAATGCGCACCAGGTCGCTCTGGCTGAGGCAACTGTGTTTGAAACAGGTTCCAACGTCTGGCGGACGTTTGACGCCTGGCCTCCCAAGGGAACGCAGGAACGTCCGCTCTTTTTGCGGGAAAATGGACTTCTGGATTTCGCCGCGCCGACTTCGAAGGATGGCTTCGACGAATTCGTCAGCGATCCGAACAAGCCCGTCCCGTCATCGGAAACGATTACGCCGCGCATGTTGAATGAATACATGGTCGACGACCAGCGGTTTGCCGCCCGGCGGCCTGACGTGGTGACCTACCAGACTTCCGTCTTGACGGACGAGCTGGCTCTTGCCGGCCCCGTCAATGTCGATCTTTGGGTTACAACGACCGGTACCGATGCGGACTTCATCGTCAAACTGATCGATGTATTCCCGGACTCGCCCGATCCAGCAAAACAGTCCGGCTATCAGATGCTGATTCGCAGTGAAGTATTCCGAGGCCGTTTTCGCAACAGTTTCGAAAAACCGGAAGCGTTTGTTCCCAATCAGCCGACTCGCGTCAAGATTGAACTGCTCGACGTGTTACACCGCTTTACGAAGGGCCATCGGCTGATGGTTCAGATCCAGAGCACCTGGTTTCCGCTCGTCGATCGAAACCCTCAGAAATTCGTGCCAAATATCTACTTCGCCAAACCGTAGGATTTTCAAAAGGCCACTCATCGGATCCTGCGCTCGACCGAACATGCCACGTCACTTAAACTGGGTGTATTACCAGCACCGAAAAGCCCCTGAACTCGGCGAACGGCGGTGTGACCCCAATGATTTCGGATTGATCTGCGCCGAAAGTCAACAAAATCTATGGGTTCGGCCAACCTGTGAGTACCGCGCCGATACCGGGGGCGCTCCCGAAGCTATTTGGAGATGATTCATGAATCAGACTCGACGTTCGTTTCTGGTCTCTTCCGTCGCGGCCGGCGTCTGCGGCGCAACAGCTACGGTCGGCACCGTCTTCGGCGCTGATGCTGCCAAACCGGCCAAGATCAAGTACATTGACATTCACACTCATCTCGGAGCATTCTATTTCGGCCAGGAATTAACAGCCGAATTGCTCATCAAATTCATGGACGAACACGACGTCGAAAAATCGTGTGTGCTGCCGTTGGTGTCGCCTGAATCGGCACCTGTCGCTCAGCCGGTGACGAATGCCCTGGCGGCCTTCAAGGCCTTCCCGGATCGGATCATTCCATTCTGCGTGGTGGATCCGCGAGCCGTCACGGCGCCCGGCCAGCGGACGGGACATGTCGCCGGAGTCAAAGGAATCATCGACATCCTGAAGCGGTATCAGGACGCGGGCTGCCGGGGCTTGGGCGAGCATAAGACAGGCCTGTTTTTCGACGCACCGCAGCAGATGTTTCTTTACGAAGCCTGTGAAACGGTGGGACTTCCGATTCTGTTTCACCTGGATGACATTCGAAATCCAGACACCGTGGGGCTACCTCGTCTGGAAAATGTTTTAAAGGCATTTCCGAAATTGCCACTGATCGGACACGCCGCGGGGTTCTGGGCGTCAATTTGTGGCGACGCGACATTCGATGACTTTGGACGTTATCCTCCCGTTCCGAAACCTGTGTTGCCCGGTGGTGCACTTGATCGGCTGATGAAGAAATACAAAAATCTGTATGGGGATTTGTCAGAACCTGGCGGCGAAAAAGCGATTGCTCGCGACCCTGCGTTCGGTCGTGAATTCATCATCCGGAATGCCGACCAGTTATTGTTTGGTACAGATGTGCTCATGCCAAATCAGAAGATCCCGCAATTTGAATTGCTCAGCTCGCTCAATCTGCCGGCTGACGTGCAGTACAAGATCTATCGCGGAAACGCCATCAAGCTGCTGAAGCTGGATGGTCGGTAACGCCGTAGCATAAGCCGCTGGCTTGTGCGTTCAAAGAGACTGACTGGACCAACTGGATATAGGACTCAACTGAGCCCCATTAGCTCCTTAAGTCCCAAACATGACGACAGCGAACAGCTTGATAAACGCACAAGCCAGCGGCTTATGCTACGCGATGCGACAAGGCGATCACATATGGCAAAACGTTGGAACTTCCGACATGTCTGGTTGATGCTGACAGGCTGTGCCATCATCGGCGTCAGTCAATTAGTCGCGGACGAAAATCATTGGTCGTTTCGTCCAATTATTCGACCCGCAATTCCATTCACTCGGCAATCGAACTGGATTCGTAATCCAATCGACGCATTTGTGCTCAGTCGGTTGGAAAAGGAAAATCTTGAGCCAGCTCCTGAAGCGCAGCGGGTGGCATTGATTCGCCGCGTGACTCTCGATCTGATCGGGCTGCCGCCGACTGCTGCTGAAACCCACGCGTTCATCGCGGATGAAAGTCCTGACGCCTACGAGCGACTGGTTGATCGCCTGCTGGCCTCGCCACACTATGGCGAACGATGGGCTCGCGTCTGGCTGGACCTGTGCCATTACGGCGACACGGACGGACATCTCACGGACCAGTTGCGGCCCGTGGCCTGGCGTTATCGGGACTGGGTAACACGAGCCTTGAATTCCAACTTGCCGTTTGACAAATACACTGTGGCACAACTGGCCGGTGACTTGCTCGCACCGCACCAAAAGTCCGATTTCGCACAACAGGACGGCGTGCTGGGAACCGGATTCCTGAGGCAGACGTTGAGCAACCGCGAAGGGGGCGCGGATCTGGAAGAATACCGCGTCGAACAGATCGTCGATCGGACTTCAATGGTCGGCATGATCTGGATGGGATTGACTGTCGGGTGTGCCCGTTGCCACGACCATAAATATGATCCGCTCAGTCACGAAGAATTCTTTCAACTGTATGCGTTCTTCGACCGGGCTGATGAAGTCAACATTGATGCGCCACTCCCTGGTGAGTTTGCGGCCTTTAATCAGTCGCGTCCAGAATATGAGCACCGGCGTCGTGAAGTTGTCAGCGGCGCGCCAAACGGATTGGCCGAATTGCAAAAACGCTGGGAAACAAAACTGCTGCACGCCGCGGGCCATCCCGGTGAGGACCACGTCTGGGACCGACAATGGGAACTGGTCGGTTTGATCTGGGGCGGCGGTCTCGGTGAAGGACAATTGGAAGGGATCGAAATCGTCAAACTCCCATGGGAAAAGCGGACTCCACGTCAACAAG
>JAQGHT010000838.1 GCA_028291565.1 Planctomycetaceae bacterium
TAGCTGACCAATCAGCGTTCCACTGACGCGGGGTCAGTGGGGACGAAATTCTTGGACGGCATACGCGTATACACCACGTCAAAACAGCGCAACTTCAAAAGGCCTGAGCGAGCGAACTTTCCGCCTCACTCACGCTTCTGATTACAATTCAAATTCACCCACGTCGAGTATAACTTCCAACTCAGTGTATGATACAATGAAACACCGGCTGCGGCAATGTCTTGCGAAAGGATGCGGCAGGCTTCCGGGCAAGCAGCGTTCTCCGTTTTCCCGGAATTTAGTCATGTCCGCTTCCGAATCCGCGTCCCCCAATTCTGATGTCCGCATGCGAGGCTTCGCACAGCGGGCCACAGTCGAAGAGGCGACAGCCTGGATTGATTCTGCCGTTCCGGCTTTCGAATCCCTCCCCACAACCCAAGTTTCACTGCAGGATGCCGCGGGTCGAGTTCTGGCGGTCGATATTGTCAGCCGCGTCAATGTCCCCGCGTTCGCCCGTTCGATGATGGATGGATTTGCCGTACGGGGTGAAGAGACCTACGGCGCGACACCGTACAATCCACTCTCCCTTCGCATTCGCGGTACCTGCTTGCCCGGCACGTCATTCAGTGGCGAACTTGCCGCAGGAGAAGTATTGCGGATCATGACCGGGGCACCATTGCCGACCGGAACCGACGCCGTGCTTCCTGTGGAACAGTCGGAAAGCGATGGTCTGCAGGTTCTGGTGATGGGTGAAGTCTCCGCTGGCAAGCATGTTGGTCAAGTGGGCGAAGACATCCGGGCGGGTGAATGTATCCTGACCGCAGGCCGTCATTTGCGGCCACAAGACTTGGGCGTTCTCTCGTCCATCGGCGTGAGCCAGGTCTCTGTGATTCGTCGTCCTCGGGTCCGAATCTTGATCACCGGGAATGAACTGCTTCCAGCCGGCACGCCTCCCGAAGGGTACCGGATCGCGGACGCGAATGGTCCGATGCTGGGCGCGTTGGTGTTGCGAGACGGCGGTGAAGCCCCCACGTGCGACATGATCCCGGATGCCCCCGAGTCGATACGCGAGGCCCTTCTTTCGCCGGCTGACATCATTCTGGTTTCAGGCGGATCAAGTGTTGGCGTGGAAGATCATGCTCCCCGGTTGCTGGCGGAAGAAGGTGAACTCGCGGTGCATGGAATCGCGATGCGCCCCAGCAGTCCGGCTGGCATGGGGCGTCTATCGAACCGGCTCGTCTTCCTGCTTCCCGGCAATCCAGTGTCCTGCTTGTGTGCGTACGATTTTTTCGCGGGCCGTGCGATTCGCGCCCTTTCCGGGCGATCGACCGATTGGCCTTATCGACAGATGCGCGGCGTGCTCGTTCGGAAGCTGGTTTCGACAGTCGGCCGAGTCGATTACGCACGCGTTCAAATCCGCGGTTCCGAGGTCGATCCCCTCGCGATCAGTGGAGCCTCAATCCTCAGCTCGACAACTCGCGCCGATGGGTTCGTGATCGTTCCCGCCGACAGCGAAGGATATCCGCCAGGTGCCGAGGTGGACGTGTACTTATATGGATGAAGGCAATAGCAGTTTCATCTTGCGTCTTCCTCGTAGCGGAAGTCGTGAGACTTCGGGCGAATACTCTGAAACGCCTGAATTCGCATGCATCGCGCTACAAAAAGCAGGAATTCAACGGTCAACAAACCAGTAGCACAACTCGATCACCACACCCGGCAAACTCCATGTCCCAGCAAGAGCAGTTTCTCGATGTCATAGATCGCGATGAAGCGGAAAAACGGTTCCGTGCGGCATTGTCATTGGTGCCGCTCGGTGAGAAAGAGATCCCGACCACAGAAGGCCTGGGCCGGGTTCTGGCAAGAGACGTCCTTGCGCATGTGGATGTGCCATCGTTTGACCGGGCGAACTACGATGGATTCGCCGTTCGGGCACACGACACATTTGGTGCCAGTGAAATGTCTCCGCGTACAGTGCGGCTGCAAGCCGAATTCCTCGACGCAGGGACTCCCGCCACAGGGTTTCTGGCCGCTGGAGAAGCAATCACGATTGCCACAGGTGGAATGGTCCCGCGTGGCGCCGATGCGATCCTGATGATCGAACATTCCGAGGTCAAACAAAATGAGCTCTTCATCCGGAGATCCGTGACCCCGGGATTCGGCATCGCGTTCGCAGGTACCGACATTGCCCGGGGTGAAACAGTACTTCGGGCGGGGGCCGTCCTGACCAGCCGCGAGACTGGTGTCCTGGCGGCCATTGGCGAACATCGCATTTTCGTCTGGCGGCGTCCGCGAGTCGCGATCATCTCGACGGGAAACGAAATCATTTCCCCTGGCGAACCGATGCGGCCGGCGGGCGTGTACGATTCGAATTCGCAGGTGCTCGCTGACGCCGTCCGCGAGCTCGGTGGCGCGCCGCGGTGCTGGGGCATAGTCCGAGATGAAGTGACTGTCTTGCGATCAATGCTGCAGGCCGCGCTCGCCGAATCGGATCTTGTGTTGCTGTCCGGTGGAACCAGCAAAGGCAAGGGCGACTTGTGTTATCGAGTCGTCGACGAGCTTACGGATCCAGGGATTGTGGTTCATGGCGTCGCGTTGAAACCAGGCAAGCCATTATGCCTGGCAGTCACAGGTGGTAAACCGGTCGCGATTTTACCAGGGTTTCCCACATCGGCGATTTTCACGTTCCACGAATTCGTCGCCCCCGTCATTCGGCTCTTTGGTGGACGTCCAGCCGCATCGCAGGAAACCATTTCCGCCACCATGGCGATGAAAACCAATTCCGAAATTGGACGCACCGAATATCTACTCGTTGGACTGGTGAAAACGGAGCGGGGCCTGTCTGCATTTCCAATGGGCAAAGGCTCGGGGTCAGTCACCACTTTCAGCCGGGCCGACGGATTTGTCACGATTCCCAGGCATACTGAAATTGTCGAAGCGGGACAGGAAGTGCGGGTCCGTCTGATCGGCCAGGGCCTGCAGATCGCCGACCTGATCGTCATCGGCAGTCATTGTGTGGGGCTCGATTTTCTGCTGTCGCAGCTTCAGCGACGCCAAATCACGTCGAAACTGCTCACGGTCGGCAGTTCCGCAGGCCTCCTGGCGGCTAAACGCGGCGAATGCGACATAGCCGGGATTCATTTGCTCGATCCGGAATCCGGAACATACAACAGCCCGTTCTTGTCGGACGCGGTCGATTTGGTCAAGGGTTACGGCCGCTTACAAGGGATTCTGTTCCGGCGTGACGACGCTCGATTTGAGGGCAAAAGTCTCGTCGAAATCCTTCAGCTGGTCACCGATCCAGAGCATGCCAATTGCGTGATGGTGAACCGCAATCAAGGCAGCGGCACGCGGATTCTGATTGACCGTTTACTTGCTGGCAAGAAGCCGAACGGATATGCCGTGCAGCCCAGCAATCACAACGCCGTTGCGGCCGCCATCGCTCAGGGACGGGCCGACTGGGGGCTCGCGATCGAATCGGTCGCCAAGGCCAATGGCTTAGGGTTTCTGCCCTACCAGGAAGAATGCTATGACTTCGTGATCCCCAAGTCGCGCCGAGATCGCCCCGCTGTCCGGGCCTTTTTAGAATTGCTGGGGCACGAAACGACACAGCGGAAATTGGCAGAATTGGGATTTCGGGTGACCCCAGAGTGATAGCGGAATACCTACGATATGGACAAAGCCCGGAGGGCAAGTTTTGGAGTTGCACTTCTTCGGGGCGCAGCCAACATGCCAAATCTCTAGAAATTCGACTCTGTTCGACTATCCCCAGGCAGTAACCGCACCTCTGCGGATATGCAATGCGGACCAGAAGCGTTACGCAGGAAGCGCCACCTGCTGGTCGCTTTTCCCAGGCCCCGCCGGTTTGATGCTGCGTTCGTGCCGGAAAAGAATTTCGCCTTTGCCGACCGCAACGAGATCTCCCAGATAAAAATCAAACTCAGCCGTCAGGAGCGACTCATCGAGTTTCATTCCCTTCGAGCGGAGGTCGCGCAACAGCAGCGACACGACCTGCGGCTGGAATGTCGAAGCATAACGGAAACTGGGGAGCAATCGCGGCGGGTTAGGTCCGAGTAAACCGATGGTACCGCGGCGCATGCCGGCACCTGGCCGGATACCGCATTCGCCGAATGCGAGAATCGTTCCAGCGATCATATTGAAGCCGATCATATCGCCGGTCGACCCGCCGACGGCGATCAAACCGCGTCGCATCGTCAAGCCAATTTCGTTCCCGGCATTACCGTCGATGATGATCGTGCCGCCGGTCATCCCCTTGGCGGAACCGCGATACGCCGCGCCGACAAGATGCCCCGCATTCCCCCGGACGTGGATAAAACCACCGTGCATTTCCGCACCCGTCCACCCCCCCGCATTTCCCTCGACATAAATTTCCCCGCCCCGCATTTCGCTTCCGATATGACGGCCGGCAGGTCCCAGAATGTCAATTCTCCCTGTCGTCATATGCGCGCCGATCCAATGCACGCCCGAAAGATTCCCTTCAAACTCGAAGTGCTTGTCGCTCGCGCCGCCGCTCACGCGAAACATCTCAGTCAGCGGAATCTTACGGTTGCCGTGAAATATCTCGAATCGCTCGATTTCAGCAAGCGACTTATCACAGGCCCAGTCAGGAGTGAGCCCTTCAACTTCAACAGGAACCGAAGTGACGCCGTGATAGCTCAATTTCAATGTCATGAACGTGCGATTTCCAGCAAGTTTTTTAGCGCGGGAGGCATTCCGGTAATTGGCATATTTATAGCGAACTAAGCATGCGTCGTCCGGTGCAATTCAGTCCCTCTCCAGGGAAATCGCGGCTTTTATTGGAAGGTCAATGCTTAATTCGCTCAAGACATTAAAGCTAACCGCTGACGGACGTTAATGCAATTGCAATGACACCCCGGTAAGCACTTTGCAGGGATGGTTAGGGCATTTCACCCTTCGTATCGACCGTTATTGCTTCTGCTCATCAGAAGACATCAATCTTTGGCATTCGACATGTCTTCATCTCTTTCGAAACAACTCCGAAGCAAGGAAGTTTTCGATGACTGAACGAAGTTTGTAATCGTCTTTCTTGCTCAGGGCGGCGATGGCTTTGATCTGGGCCGCGTCGTCGATCGTCATGACTCGACGGAGGGCGTAGGTCGCGAGTTGTTCCACAAACGCTTCGGCGAAACGGTCGATGTCTTGCACGAGGAGTTGCTTAAATTCGTCGGCGCCGGTGTAGGCTCGGCCATCGGGCAGCTTGCCGCTCGCGTTAACCGCTGGATCATCGCCGGCCCCACCGGGCACCTGTTCACGAATCCGCCAGCGGCCGATCGCGTCGAAATTGTCGAAAGCGAAACCGAGCGGGTCGATCTTCTGATGGCACGAGGCGCAGGTCGCATGAGTCGCGTGCGCTTCGAGCTGCATGCGAATTGTCGCCTTCGCGTGATTACTGGGAGTCGGAGCCAATGGTTCGACGTTCGGAGGCGGTGGAGGTGGAGTACGACCAAAGACCGCTTCTGAAACCCAGACACCGCGATGAACCGGCCGATGCCGCGTGCCATCTGAAGTCAGCGATAAAATTGATGCGTGCGTCAACAGTCCGCCCCGATGATCCTCGGGACGGACAGTCGTCCGCTGCAGACTCGTGGCGGCCGGTCGCGGCATCCCGTAGTGCATCGCCAGTCGTGGATTTAGCATCGTCCAATCGGAAACGAGGAACTCACGCAGCGAAAGATTCTTGGTAAATATTTCACCGAAATAACCGGTCGTTTCCAGCACGAGACTTTGTTCCAGCCACTTGTCGTAATCAGGAAACAAACTAGCGTCGGGTGTGAACTGACCGACTCGATGCAACTGCAGCCACTGGCGCGGAAAGGAATCGGTGAACCGACTCATCTTGGGATTCGCCAGCATCCGTACGAATTGAGATTGAAGAACCTCGGGCCGATGCAATGCCCCTTGCTCCGCCAGAGCGAAAAGTTCGTCGTCTGGCAGAGAACTCCACAGGAAATATGACAGGCGCGAGGCCAATTCATAGTCGTTGACCGTGTCCCGACGTTGTGCGGCCATCCCTTCTTCAATGTAATAGAAATTCTTCGAGGTCAAGACGGCGACCAGAGCAGCACGGTAGGCCGATTGAAACGTTTCTCCAGCCGCTCGCTCACTCAGTACAATGTTCATGTATCGATCCAATTCCGCGTCCGTCACGGGCCGCCGCCAGGCTCGCGTCGCGAATCGCTTCAGACAATCGCGGGCTTCCGGTAGATCTCCCTCCTTGACAGGAAGCACTCCTGCCCGCTTCTTGCGATCCTCTTCCAGCTGGATTGGACCTTCGGTTTCCACCGTATCAATAATCAGCAACGGAAAGATCGACTTCCCTTCATCATTGAACAAGCGATAGTTGGTTGGTCGACTTGGGCGGCTGACTTGCGTGTTGACGAACGGAAACTGCGAGACACTCGGGGTCTGACCATCAGCCAGCATTCCCGGCGATTCGTTCATCACATTGAAATTTCCCTCAGGCAGAAATGCTTCGA
>JAQGHT010000860.1 GCA_028291565.1 Planctomycetaceae bacterium
TGACTCGTTAACCGGCATATCACAATCGGATTTTCCGACTCTGAGGTCTTCATGCATTCTTTTGAATCAATCGCAGATGATTACTACATCAACATGCACCTCAATACCGAAATGCAGCTCCCGGCGCAGCGGGAAACGGTTTTGGGTTTCTTTGAACGAGTGCAAAAGACTTATCCCACAATGCGTAATTTCTACACGCGTGAGATTGGTGATTTTGTGCTCGAAGAAGACAAAGAACAAGGACATTACCGCTGGGTGACAATCGAGTCCAAGCGAATCTGCAGCGGGTATGTGAATCCGCCCAATCCCGAAGCCGCGATGGAACAGCATTTATTGGTGCTGGATTTGATTCCCTTCATGCTGTCCGTAAGTCCTCTGGACTGCGAAGCGATTGATCTGATGTACGGTTTCGACTTCACTTATCGAGGCAATCACGACGCTCTGGTCGCGGAGGCGCTGGGGTTCAGTCCGGCGCTGGAAGGAATTCTGTCGGTCCCGAATTCGCAGCCAATCAGTTTCGAGCCCTCGGTGACGATCGCTCTGGATGAGGCTTGCCGACTGCAAGCCCGGCTAATGGTCGAGACTCGAACGACTGCCTACAACGTGCGTCGGCAGGAATTTCCAGAAGATCCCATCAGTGTCTTTTTTACCGTCCGACAGTATGGTAGCCTTCCAATTTCCACGACATATAAAGAGGCGCTGTCCCACATTGCCGAAACCGCAGAGGAATTGCTGGAACACCACGTTGTGGAGCAGGTCTTAAAACCGCTGCAGCTGGCGATTTCCGCGAAATGAAGAAACACTTTTCGCTGATTTCCCATGATCCAATTGCAGTATTGGCATCGATACAAGTCAAACGGCGGATGATTGAATCCGCGCTCTCCTGAGTTTTGTTTGAATCTCGTCAAATACGCGTTCTATTTGGCAACAGCAGTTTTATTTTTCACTTCGGACCAAGGATTCTTCTCGTGGCAGTCACGCTCAGCGATTTCTCTCGTCAATTGACCGTCGAAACGGCATTTTCCGTCCTGGCGATTGCCAAACAATTGAAGGCGGCCGGAAAAGACGTCGTCGAACTCGAGATCGGCGACAGTCCGTTTCCCAGTACGGCCTCAGCGAAACTGGAAGGCGTGAAAGCGATTCAGGGTGACCAGTCTCACTATTGTCCATCGCCCGGTCTCCCGCAATTTCGTGACGGGGCCGCGCGATTCGTGAAACGGGAATTCAATATTCCTGCTGAAGCCAAGAACGTCATTGTGGCTCCAGGCGCCAAAGTTTTTGAGCAATTCTTCTGTGAGGCTTTTCTGAATCCCGGCGACGGCGTGCTGGTCTTCAGTCCTTATTTCCCGACTTACATTCCCAATATTCAGCGACGAAACGCCCGGGCCGTTTTGTGCCCGCTGAAGCAAAGTAACGAATTTCGACCCGAAGTCGACGAGATCGAAAAGTTCCTGAACACCGATCCTTCGCCCAAAGCCATTTTCCTCAACTCACCCCAGAATCCGACGGGTGGCGTCACAACCGAAGAGGACCTGCGGAACATCGCCGATTTGATTCGAGGTAAAAATGTCGCGGTGTTCAGCGACGAGCCTTACTGCCACATGGTCTGGAAAGGCCGGCATCGATCATTGCTCGAAATGCCAGGCATGATGGATCAGTGCATGGCCGCCTATACATTCAGCAAGTCGTACAGTATGAGTGGTTGGCGGCTCGGGTTTTCCGTCGCCTCGGCGGAAATTTCCGACGCGATCAGCAAAATGATCAACTCGACTTTGTCCTGCACTCCGCCGCTGGTCCAGCTGGCCGGGCTGGCTGCATTGGAGCAAGACACGGCCGAGCGGGACCGGACGATGCAGCTCTTTTATGAAAAGGTCTTGCTCCTGAATACCGGTCTGAACAAGATTCCGGGGTTCAAGGCCGTGGATCCCGCTGCTACTTTCTATGTCTTTCCGAATGTCGCACCTGTCTGCAATGAGTTGGGGATTACCAGTCATGGTCTGGCGTTATACCTATTGGAAGGTGCGGACGACAAATTTGGAGTCGCCTGTCTGGGCGGCGAATGTTTCGGCGAAGCAGGCGGTGGATTCCTGCGATTCAGCTGTGCTGAGCCCAACGACCGCCTGCAACAGGCACTCGATTTCCTGCCAGTCGGCATCGGCCGCAAGGATCGGGTCGCCGCGTATCTCGAAACGCATCCCCAGTTCCGGCTCAAACAGCAATATCCCGTTTAGGTCAAAATCTCACTGTACCCAAGGTCGCCAGACCTTGGGTACGTGTTTAAGAAAGTGCTCGGTCCTCCGCACTTTCTCACGAGATTAGCTGCAAATCCTGTAGCTGAGGTCGTGAGACGTTGGGGATCGACCTGAAGAAAATGAGCCGCTCGCCCTAATCTGTCACGAGATTAGCTACATTGCGTTTCGCCATACGTCGTTCCTTTTTTTGACTGAGCCGACCATGTTGCTCCGACGTAGCATCGTTGAATCTGGTCTTAGCACGATTCGTCGGCCACCGACTTTCAATGCTTCTCGTCTGGCCTATTGCTTTTGTAGTCTGTTCGTCGGGATACTCGCACTGAATAATGCGGAATTCGAGCGACCAATAACTCTCGTCGCCCAGGAGAAAAAGCAGGCGATTGTCGATGCTCCGCTGCCACCACTCGAGGCGGCACGAACGATGGTTGTTCCCGAGGGCTTCCATGTCTCACTCTTTGCGGGAGAACCCGACTGCCAGCAACCGATCGGATTCTGCATTGACGACCGCGGTCGCCTGTGGGTTGCGGAAGCTTACAACTATCCCCAGCATGGAACGAAGCTGGGCGACCGTATCGTCATTTTCGAAGATGCCGATGGCGACGGGCATTTCGACAAGCGAACGGTCTTTTTCGATAAGCTGAACTACGTGACCGGGATTGAGGTCGGGTTTGGCGGGGCGTGGGTGATGTCTCCGCCCCATTTCTATTTCATTCCCGATCGCAACGGTGACGACCAACCCGACGGCGACCCCGAAATCCTGCTGGATGGATTCGGCAACCACGCCAATGCTCATAATTTGGCGAACGGTTTGTCGTGGGGACCGGACGGTTGGCTTTACGGAACTCACGGCCGGACCAATTGGTCGTTACTCGGAAAGCCCGGAACGCCTAAAGAACAGCGGGTTCAGTTTGATGGTGGAGTCTATCGCTATCACCCGGTACGGCATGTCTGGGAGCCGTATGCAGACGGTACGACGAATCCCTGGGGCATCGACTGGAATGATCTGGGCGAAGCATTCATCTGCAATTGTGTGAACCCGCATCTGTTTCACGTGATTCCAGGGGCTCACTATGAACCGTGGCGTAATCGCGAATCCAGCCAGTACGCGTACCAGCGAATTCCGACCATTGCCGATCATCTGCACTTCGTCGGACATGCGACCGTGCAGGAAGGGCTCGGTTCGGCGGCGGAAGACGCGGCGGGTGGAGGCCATGCCCACTGTGGCACGATGATTTATCTGGGTGACAACTGGCCGGAACGATATCGAAACACCTTATTCACCAATAATATTCATGGCCGGCGAATCAACAATGATCTGCTAAAACGTCACGGATCGGGTTACACCGCGTCACACGGCCCGGATCTGATGCGCTCGAAAGATCCCTGGTACATGGGCGTGACCCTCCGATACGGTCCCGACGGAGCGGTCTTCGCGAGCGATTGGTCGGACACCGGCGAATGCCACAGCGTCAAAAACACGCGCCGCGAGACAGGCCGCATCTATAAGGTCTCTTACGGAAAACTGAACTCACCAGCAATCAACCTCGAACGACTCAGCGATCTTGCACTTGCCGACCTGCAGTTGCAACGCAACGATTGGCACGTCCAGCATGCGCGGCGATTGCTGCAGGAACGCGCAGCCAAAGGACGCGACATGGCTGAAGTGGCGCAGCGACTGACCACGTTCTTTGTTGAACAATCCGAAGTTTCCCGAAAACTCCGAGCACTCTGGGCACTGCATGCGATCGGAAGGCTGGAAACGGAGTTTCTCATTCGCCAGTTGAGCCATGAAAACGAATCCGTCCGCGCTTGGAGTGTTCGATTGTTGTGTGAAAATCGGAATTCGTCGCCAGAAGCTTTGTCGCGATTTCGCGAGCTGGCTCTCACCGGAAACTCGGCATTGGTCCGGCTGCATCTCGCCAGCATTCTGCAACGTCTTCAGCCATCGGCTCGCTGGCCCATCGCCGAAGCTCTCTTGCAGCGTGCCGAAGACGCCACTGATGCCAATCTGCCACTGATGATCTGGTACGGAGTTGAGCCCTTGGTGAATGAAGACTTCGATCGGTTTGTGGCCTTGATTGGAATATCACGCATGCCACTGGTTGTCCGCCATATCGGTCGACGAGTTGCTGCCATTCGAGAGTCTCAAGACGGCTTGAATTCGCTGGTGCGGCAATCAACCAAAATCGGCACCGAAATTCAATCAGAATTGCTTGCCGGAATACTCGAAGGGCTTGAAGGCCGGCGGGATGTGGAGTTACCTCAATCGTGGTCCGAGACCTACGCCAAACTGCAAGCAGTGCCAGACCCGTCAGTTCGCGAACGATCACTCCAGCTGGCACTGATCTTCAATGACCCAACAGCATTGCAAATGCTGCGTCGTGTCGCGTCCGATTCGAGTGCACAGGCTGCATCGCGGAATCGAGCTATTCAAGCGTTAGTTTCGAAGCGATCGAGCGATGTCGCATCATTACTACTGGTCCTGGCCAATGACCCGTCAACTCAGCGTGCTGCGATACGCGGTCTAGCCGAGTTCGATCATCCCGACACTCCAACGGTACTCCTCAAGAACTACAAG